>URLI01000014.1 GCA_900548585.1 uncultured Prevotella sp.
AGTTGGTAGAGCATCGGACTGAAAATCCGTGTGTCCCCGGTTCGATTCCTGGTGGTACCACCTCCTCCTTTCACCCGCCCCCGTGTCAGAGTCCGCTCTGCGCGGGGGCTACCTTTTTTATGCGGTGATAGTATGTCAAGGCCTGTTTAAGGGGTCAGTAGAAAATCAGTGTTGTAATTACCGATTTGAGTTTAACAAGGAAACGCCACAGCACTACTTATTGGCTGCGGATGAGGAAAGACGAGGATGAGGGAAAGGCAAAGACAAGGGACAAGGGTTGCCTTTCCTGCCCCTTGCCCCTAAGACGTTAATGTTGCGTCCCTATTTTTAGGGTTCGCTTTAGTTGTTTACAACGACCTTCCGTGTGAAGTGACGGCCGCCACACTCCATAGACACGATGTAAATGCCAGCCGGGATGTTTCTTAGCGGAATTATCCCGTTTGCTCCATTGGCTACGACACGGCCATCGAGTGCGTAGAGGCGCAGCGTCCCTTCAACATTCAGGCGGATGGCAGCCTTGTCCACCGACAGCATGGAGTTGCCGAACGACGGGTCTATTCCTGTCGTCAAGTCCACCACGAACGGTGCCGAAGGCATCGACTCTCTTCCATCGTTGTAGTAAGCCACGACATAATAGTCTGCCTTGGCGAGCGGCTGCTTGTCAATGAAGTGCGTGGACTCGCCTGGAATGTAGTTAACATTGAGCAGGACACCGTTCCTGAATACGTTGTAGCCCACCAAGTCGTTGTCAGTTTCCTCGGAAGCATCTGTGGGCGTGTCGCTGACGTTGCCAGTTATCTTCCAGCAGCATGAGCCAAGATCCGGATCTCCATCGTAGAAATCCCACACCGTCTTCCATGTCTTTCCGTTGTCCTCAGAGTACAGGTCGCTCTTTCCGGTGACGCAATAGGTGGAGCTTTCGTAACTTAGCGGAATCTGCTCTGCACTGTAATCATGCACCTTGATGCCAACAATGAGTTCCTTTTTGCCGTCTATCTTGATTGGCGTGTTCAACTTTTGGGTTGTGATTTCGTTGAAATTGATGTTTTCCATCTCTTGCTCGCAAATGAGTTTCCCATCCTCAAACACGACTACTGCGGCGTGTATGACCTGGTTCTCGTCTATGTCGTCGTAGTAATTGATGTAAGCAGATACGGAAGTAAGGTATTTCCCGTCATACGGTGACAGTTCTTCAGGGGTGAATTTGTTTGCCCCGATGAGTTCCCTGCCTTCGTTGCCCAGGGTATATCCAGGCGATTCGGGCTCGCAGATGTAGTTGAGCGCATAAGCCTTACGGCTGTTCTTCCACATCAGGAAGACTTCATTGTCCATAACTTTTCCCGTCAGTCCTTCCGGCGCATCGACATCCTCGCCGCTTCCTATCATGATGTTGTCGATATAGAAATAGTAGTCCAGTGCTCCCATTCCGTGCTTGCGGAACCTCAGCTGGAATGTCTTTCCGGCAAGTTGCTTGCTCAAGTCCACCGTAAGGATACCCTCTATCTGTGGCAGCTGCCCTACCGTCCAGTCCTTTGCCGACTGCCATGTGCCGCCGCCATCAATGGTATATTCAACGCTGAGCGTGTCTTTGGTTGCGTCAAGGTCGCCGCCATCCTTCGGTTTCTCCTGCTGGCAAAGGATGAGGAACGAGCATTTCACTTTCTTTGCCTGACTGGCGTCGAGCGGCCTGCTTACCAAGCTTGACGAGTAAGGGGTGAATGTGCAAGCCCCGCTTGACAGACCCATCGACCCTTCATAGCCTATTTGGGCGTTAACCGTCCACTCCGTGTCGACAAAACTGCCATAGTCCGCGCTTGTTGTCCAATAGTTATTTTTGAGCGAACCGTACTCGAAGTTCTCGAACATCGGGAACGAATAGTTCTCCGGAATGGCAATCTCAATTGGATTTGAGCGTGGCGAGAGCATCTCCTTGCCGTCCTTGTCTGTGTAAATTGCCTCTGTTGCGAAGCTGCGATAGCCAGACTCAACATTTTTCAGTGTGATTGCCATGTCGTCCTTCAACTCGTTCAGGGTTGCCGTCTTCTCTCCATCGCAATACACGTTGTAGCCCTTCAACGTCAACGAACTGTAGGTTGCCTTGTCGCTCTTCCATGAAAGGCTGACTTGGTTCAGTCCCGTCGATTTGCCATTCGGCTTGCCCGGGGTGGCCGGGATTTCCACTTCGTGCTGGTTTACGTTGAGAAACCATGCCGTGGGTGTCTGTCCCATCGCTGTATAAACGTCCTTGTTGCCAGCTATGATATTGCCGTTTGCCGATACAGAACAGGGGAAAGCCTGTGATTGAGCCTCATAATTCAGCGGGAAAGACATGCTCAGCTGCGGATTGAAGAGATAAGTATAGTAAGTGAAATCGAATATCCTTCCTGACGAATGCTGGTACCAGAAGTTCCTGTAATAGCCCATGCCGCCCATTGCAAGTGCGCCATATATCATTGCACCAAACACGTCACCGTTGTCCGTAACAGTCGGGACACGCATTTCGTCTGTGATCTCGAAGGTGGGCAAGGCGATGGTCTGTTCTTTCGCCACATCGTAAAGGCGATAGTCGGAACGGCTGGAAAGCGACACGATGAAGTATTTCCCGTTGGGGCTCATGTCTATCATGCGCATGTTTTTGCTCTTTGCCAGTTCAGCGTCATCGCCGGTACACTTCACTACATGGCACTGCCCGTCAATCCAATAGCAGGCAACCGACCTGCCTTGGTCAACGGCCAGTCCGCCTATTGTGCGCCCGTCAGACGACACATTGAGCGCCAGCCCACTGCTATACCCATCTGGCAAGGGTAGTTTTTCCATCTTCCAGGTACCGTCCCCCTGGCGTGTCCACTTGCAGGGGTCGCTGAATGCGAAGTTTGAATATTTGCAATAGCCAACGACAACCTTGCCGTCGTTGGACAGCGAGCAGGCAAACGTGCCGTCTTCGTGCTGCCTTATCTTTGCAGTATCGAGGTCGCCGTAAGGCAGTTGTGTTATGTTTCCATTCTCATACACGGCCGCCACGTTGGTGGGGGCGACGTCTCCGTAGAAGTCCACGAAGTGTTTCAGGTCCTTTACGGATCCGCACAGCATCCCGTTGTCGTTCACGTCCCTGAAGAAGCCGCTGGTCTTCCACTTGTTCGGGTCGCTGGTCGTGACCCATTTGATCGAGTTGTTGCTCATGTTGTACACGAAACTCTCCGTTCCAATGCCAAACTCCACCTTCGTTGGATTGTATCCTACAAGGTAGTTGCCATTGGGCGACATGGCCAAACAGTAGGTGTTGTCATCCAACAACTTCACTTCGTCTGCACGGACACCGCATACAAACAGCATTGATAATAGTAAAATAGTTAATCTTTTCATGGTTAATACTTCTTGTTTTTAATTTGAAAGTTTTTTTAGTTATTTAATTTATAAATGAAACGACTGTTGAAAGGCGCATAGTCAACCCGCAAGTGCAAAATTACAAAATTTGTTTGAAGAATTCGCACTTTGGTGTAGAAAAGTTTAATTTTTCTCTCGGCGGCAAGTTGCCATAAGGTGTCACGCGTCCATGAGGAGTATCGCATCACGGCATTTCTCCATCAGCCACTTGGGTGTGCTCGTGGCGCCGCATATCCCCACGGAACTGATGCCCTTGAGCCACCCTGGGTCAATCTCGCCGGCACTCTCTATGAGCCGGCTGTTTGGGTTCACGCTGCGGCACTCGTTGAAAAGCACCTTGCCGTTGCTGCTCTTGCGGCCACAGACAAACAGCACGAGGTCGTGACGCTTGGCAAACGAGCTGACATTGGGCATGCGGTTGGCAACCTGCCGGCATATCGTGTCGAAACTCCTGAACTCGGCGCCGGGCGATATGTTCTCCTTTATGTACTCTATGATTCGCTGGAACTCATCGAGTGACTTTGTCGTCTGCGAGTAGAGGTAGATGTCACGGCTCATGTCGAGTTTCCGCACATCATCGAAACTCGCAATCACTATGGCGCGGTTGCGCGTCTGTCCCACGAGGCCGAGGACCTCGGCATGTCCCG
The DNA here is from genome assembly GCA_900548585.1 of uncultured Prevotella sp. Classification (GTDB taxonomy): domain Bacteria; phylum Bacteroidota; class Bacteroidia; order Bacteroidales; family Bacteroidaceae; genus Prevotella. The sequence continues at coordinate 4,032 of URLI01000014.1, forward strand.
GCTTCCCGAAAATCACGATCTGGGCATCCCTGTTTGCGTCATACTGCCTCTTTATCCTCCGCTGCAGCTGCAGCACCACGGGGCATGTGGCATCAATTATCTCGATGTTGTTGCGCTCCGCCAGTTCGTATGTCTCAGGCGGCTCGCCGTGGGCTCGCAGCAACACCTTGGCATCGTGCAACCGCTTCAGCTCGTCATGATTTATCGTTATCAGCCCCATCCTGCGCAGCCTCTCGCACTCCATTCCGTTATGCACTATGTCGCCGAGACAGTATAGCCTGTTGCCGTTGGCAAGTTCCTCCTCTGCCTTCCTTATTGCAGTGGTGACTCCGAAACAGAAACCGCTGCCGCTGTCTATTTCAACCTGTAACATCGCCGTCCAGTATTAGTAAACGTGAAAAGGAGTCATGCCGCCAGGTCTCATTTCTTTCGCAGCAAACCGAAATACATGTCGAGCAGGTCGCCTGCGGCTGCAAAACTCGTTTTTTCCCCGTTCAGCACCGATTTCTCAGCATGTGCTATGCTGTCCTGCACATGTCCGTTGTTATAAAACGAGTTGCGCAGATGCTCGTTTATGGTCTCATACATCCAGTACTTCGCCTGTTCGTTGCGGCGGTAGTCGAAATATCCGTTGTGCTTCACGAAGTCGATGTACTCGTATATCATATCCCAGATTTCCTTGATGCCAGTGCCATAGAAGCCGCTGTAGCACAACACCTTCGGCAGCCATCCGCTGTCGGGCATCGGGAAGAAGTGCAGTGCGTTGCTGAAATTCCTTGCCGCCATCTTGCACTTGTCGACATTGTTTCCGTCGCACTTGTTGATCGCTATGCCGTCGGAGATCTCCATGATGCCTCGCTTTATGCCCTGCAGTTCGTCGCCAGTACCTGCCAGTTGTATCAGCAGGAAGAAGTCTACCATCGAGTGACATGCCGTCTCGCTCTGCCCCACCCCGACGGTCTCAACGAAAATCTTGTCGTAGCCGGCGGCCTCGCAGAGTATGATGGTCTCGCGTGTCTTGCGCGCCACGCCGCCGAGCGACCCTGCCGTAGGCGAAGGGCGGATGAACGCATCAAGGTTCTGCGAGAGTTTCTCCATGCGTGTCTTGTCGCCGAGGATGCTGCCCTTGCTCCGCTCCGAGCTCGGGTCGATGGCAAGCACCGCAAGTTTCCCGCCCGTCCGTTCCAGCACATGTATGCCGAACTGGTCGATGCTCGTGCTCTTTCCCGCCCCAGGCACTCCGCTTATACCGATGCGTATCGAATTGCCGCTGTAAGGCAGGCATTTCTCTATCACTTCCTGCGCCTTCCTCTGGTGCGCAGGGTTCACGCTCTCGACGAGGGTCACGGCCTGGCTTAGTATTGTGACATCACCTTTCACTATGCCCTCAACCATCTCGCCGACAGATAGCTGGCGGCGGCGGAAATGCCCGCGCTTAAGATAAGGGTTGACTATTGCAGGCTGCCTCACCCCGGCGTTGACCGCAAGCCCCTTGTATTCTTCGTTGTTCTCCGGATGCTCCATTTATACCTATTTATATTATTATATAATATTGTTTTTTATTTCTCCACCTTGACATTCACCACAACCTTTGCGTTCTTAGGGTCGTTGGTGATCATCAGCACGCGTGGTTCGGCGCGCAGCTTCTTTATGGCCTTGGCCTCTGCCGTTATTTTCAACGTTGCTTTATCGCCCGGCTTTATCTTGCTGTCGCTCAGTTTCACACTAAGTCCGGCGGTGAACATCTGAAGCGATGATATGTCGAGTACGCTCTTGCCTGTGTTTTCGAGTGTCACGCTGCCGCTTTTCTTCTTTTTCCTGCCGAATTTCCCAAGGTCGAGCGTGGTGCTTTCCATGCGCAGGCTCGGTGCGTTGCGCATCTGTTCCTCGGTTAGCTCGTTGAATGCCGGCAGCAAGACCACCGACACGTCAATCCCCTTGTCACTGCTCACCTTGTCGCCGGGCCTCATTCCGAGAAACACCGTCGTCTGCGTTAGACCGAAGTCGTGCAGTTTGTTTGAGTTCAGTGTCAGCTCTACAACACCCTGCTTGCCTGCGGGAATTGTCGTGGGCGACACGTTTGCCATGAGATAGTCAGGCAGATGCATCACCACCGGACTGACAGCCTCGCTCGCGGCGTTCATTATGTTGATGCGCTTCACCGGCATCTCCCCACGGTTCACATCATCAAACTCAACCTGGTTGACATCGGCGCGCACGTTGCCAAGTTTCTCGGCATACTCCCCCTTGTAGGATATGTCCTCCGCTGTCACGACACCTTTCACGGTGAGGAAATAAGGCTTCTCGGAAGCATTGCTATACACTGCAAACTGTTTGTTGAAATGTCCGAGTTGCCGTGCGTCGTATGTCGCTGTGATGACGAAACCCTCGCCGTCGCCTATCGGCTTGCGCGGAAAACTCACAGTGGTGCAGCCGCAGTCGGGGCGCACATCGCTGATGCGCAACTGCTGCCCCTTGTTCCTCAACTGGAAGTTCACCGTGACCGGATGCTCAAACTTAACCCCTCCGCAGTCCAGCACCTGATGCACCGCAGAGATTTCCTGCGCCGTGACTCCCGTTGCGGCAATCGCCAGCATTGTTGCTATAATCAATCTCTTGTTCATAATCTGTCATTTCACTGTTATCCTCAATGCCTTTCCGCGCGCGCTGAACTCCGGCGCGTATGCGCACTGCACGCTGCATGTGCCAGTGGTGTATTCTCCGGCGCGGTCGGCATAATACTCTGCCTCGACGACGTGTGTCCCTTTCACCATCCTGTCGAAGTAATAACTCGTGGTGTTGTCCTTCGGGGCGATGTAATATCCCCAGTGGTAGCCGCTCAACTGCGTCACCGGCTCGAGGCAGGCAGCGCGCTTGTCCACAAGTTGGACGAAGTCGTAGTCACGCTCGGCAACAACCGTTATGCGCACCTTGACCTTGTCGCCCACCTTCAGCGTCTGCGGATCGTTCACCTCCTTGCCGTTTTCCGTGACGACAACCTCGCGTTTCACCTTCAGCCCCGAAGAAGCGTCGGTTATGTCGGCGGCAGGCTGCATGAACTGCGCATACACCGCGCCCCACGATGTGCCAGTGGAAGTTTTCGTAACGGTGAGCGTCTGCGGTCTCTCCGCGTCAACCACGGTCTTTACATATCCCAGTCCTGCCGTTGATGCAGGCATGGCGAGCGGCTTGCCATCCACCTTGAACGTTGAGTTTTCCTGGCTCTCGAGCAGTTTCGTGTTCCCGTTCAGGAAGGCGTACACGGCATTAACGCTGTTAACCGGCGTGTCCCATGCCTGCGTGCGCTTCTCGGTGAGCAGCCAGCGGCGCATCTCGTCTATGGTCTGCGTGTCGTCCGGTGCAACAATCTGCAATGCCTCTATCACGGCCGTCTGCGTCGGTATGCGGTAGTCGCACCAGCTGTATCCGGCGCGTGGTGTCTCGAAATAACGTCCCTTCTCCTCGTTGAACACCATGTATTCCTTCAGGCTGTTTATATATTCCGATGCCTTCTGTGCCTGTCCGTTCCTGGCGAGCACCACCGCCATAAGGGCCTTTGCGTACATGCTCTCGCTCAATCTCAACTTCTCCAGATGGTTCAGCAGGTAGTCCTGAGCATCCTTCTCCCTTGCGGTTAGTTTCCTTCCGGAAACGGCGTTGATATATGACCACTGCAGCGCGTGGTAGTCATAGATATACACGGGCTTGCCCTGCTTCTCGAGCGACTTGAACTCTTCGACTTCCCTTACCACAATCTTGCTGAGATAATCATTTGCGAGACTCAGCATACCCTTTGTGTCTTTCTGCTCGCCGGCGAGCATGTTGAGACGTGTGAGGAACTCCATCACCTCTGCCGTCATGCACGGCGAGCCAGACATTCCCTTCCACCATGAGAACGACCCGTCGGAGTTCTGCAGCACCCTCATTCCGTCCACTGCATCCGCGAGCCTGCGCTTCATCGCGTCCTTGTCAAAGAAATTGGCAATCTGCCGCTTCATGTCACCCTCGCTCTTGGCATCCGCCACCCACGGTGTCTCGTCGAGGACAAGCGTCTTCAGTTCCTGGTTCTTCTCCAACTGCGATGCGAGCGACTGTCCGCTGCCGGTCTCCTTCTGCCACTCCTTGAACACCTCCTCTATCCTCGGCGAGCCGCTTACAAGCGACAGACCCAGCGAGTTGGCGTAGTATGCAGCCGCGAGCGACAGCGCGTTCTTATTGTTCACATCGCCGACGAACGGTATTGCCTGCACCATGAGCCACGCGGGGTTGTTGGTGTATTCCACGGTGAGACGGCCGTTGGCCACGTCTTTCCCCGACGGTATCATCTTCGCGAGGTCTATGTTGAGCGTGCCGGCATTGTTCTGGGTCACGGGCAGCGTGTTGGTGACCATCTCCTTCGACGGCAGTACCGGCAGGTAATGCTGCTCGCCGTCGCTGAACTCACCGTTCGATGCCGTGATGCGGCATACGAGCAGCGACATGTCTTGCCCGCCGAGGTCTTCCCCCGGGTCAAAACCGAACGTTGCAGAGCCAGTCTCGCCCTTCGCCACACTGAACCCGCGCCGGCTTTCCTTCACCGTTTTCTCCGTCTCCGGGTCAATCAACTGCATCGTTACGGTTCCCGACACATCCTTGTCAGACGTGTTGAATATCTTCGTGGAAATGGTTGCCCTGTCGCCCATCCTAACGAATCGCGGCATGTTCGGCTGCACCATCACATCCTTCTTGGCAACCGCCGTGGAATCGAACAGCCCGTAGTTCATGGCGGCATCGTGTGCAAGACCCGCGACACGCCATGTCGTGACGCTCTCTGGCAAGGTGAACTTCAGGCTGACATTGCCGTCAGCGTCAGTCGCGAGCGCAGGGAAGAAGAATGCCGTCTCGTTCAGGTTCTCCCGCATTTGCACCTCGCCCTTAACGCCTTTGTCATGCACTGCCTCTTCTTCAACAACGCTGTCTGCCACATTAAAATCGGCATCTTGCATAAGTGTTTCCTCTTTGGCAGAAGGCGCAATACCCCCATACCCCGTCACGACGACTTCTTGCAGCGCATCGTTTTCCATATTTATGGATTTCATCATCCCGATTCCAAGAGCACGCCCGGCAAGCATGTACTCAACACGCATTGGGAAAAACACCTCAAACAGGGAACGCGGTATCAAGCTCGTGAACATCATTTCCTTGTAATAAAGCGACTTGACATTCTTTTGCTCCACAAAGCGCATCCCTCCTACTGGCGGTAAATAAAACCGAGTATAAGGCCTGGGTTGATCCAGCTGCAAATAGAAATTGTTGTCGTAACGTTCTATCTGGTCGAGGCTGTGGTCAAACATCGTTGCCATTATCTGCGCCTTTGCCGGCTTTCCGTCCGGTGTCTTCACGCAGAGTGTCCACTCCTCCTTCTGTCCCGGTGTCAGCCTGTCGCGGAATGAAGTCCACTTCACATTGAGGTCCTTCACCGGCAAGGGTTTCCTTATATAAAATCCGTGAGTGTAGAACTCGCCGTTCTTCACCCAGGCATATTGCAGCAGCACACCTGCGCCGTACTCATCCTTGTACTCAAACTTGCGCTTTTTTATCGAGTTGTCCAGTTCCAGCGTGCCGTTCTCAAGCACCTTGTCGCCAGACATTATACTATATATAACATGCACGTCCTTGTCTGAAGAGCCGACCATGACGCTCACCGGCCTGCCGTCGCGCGGGAATGTGCCGTCGGTGACATAGAACCAGTCGGGTGTCTCATGGCACGGCACTTTGTCGTCGAGCGTGAACACCACGAACTTGCGCGTCACCTCCTCGCCAAGGCAGGTCGCCTTCATCACATGCTCCCCGGAAGCGATGGAGGAGAGGTCGAGTTCCACGGTCTCGTTGGCCTTAACCGTCCGCTCGTTCTTCCCGTCGATGGTGAATTTCACCTCTCCGTCAATGTTCTTGCCGGCGGCATTGCGCAGTGAGAACGCCACGGACTTGAGTTTGTCCTTCAGTTCAAGCTCCGGGAGGCTGAAATCGAAATAACGCTCTTTCTTGCCCAGTGGCAGCGACACCTCGCCATCGTGCGACTCGCCTGCGGCATCCGTCACCGTGGCACTGATGTTGTACTCGAACACCTCATCATGGCCAACAGGATAGGTGAGGGTGAGCGGCACGTCAAATTCCCCTTTGCCGTCTGTCACCGTCTCGCCCCTGGCCAGTTCCACCTCGTCTGCCCCGGAGCCGCGCCACCAGCCCCACCACCATGCCTTCCTGCGCGTAATGGTGTATGCCACCTTCGCGCCCTGCACCGGCACTTCGGCGTAACTCTTGGCACGTCCCTTCACCGTTATTGTCTCGCCGGCCCGGTATTGCTTGCCGTAGTCGTCGAAATCAACCTCGAAAGTTGGACGCTTGTATTCCTCCACCCTTATAAACCGGCTGCTGAAATAGTCTTTCTCGCGGATACGGTACTTTCCCGTCAGTCCAGACACAGGCAAGGTGAAGTCTGTGGAAACCATGCCGAAGCCATCAGTTTTCCCGACATATTCGCCCACGACGTCGCCGTTGGCGTTGAGCAAGTCGAGCTTTACCTCCCTGCCAACAGACGCGCCCGCATCAACGCCCTTCCTTACCTCGTATGCCAATGCCGTCACATGAACGGTCTGCCCGGGACGATATATTGCCCGGTCGGTGAAGATTGACAGATGTTTTCGTGTGCTCGGCACCCCGTCATAGTCATATTCATACAAATAGAAATCCGACACGGGGAATGCCTTGTCATTTTCAGTTGAAAGAACGACATAGTCATAATCGTCGTCATATTGCAGAATGACCTCGCCATCAGTGCCTGTCGTGAAATGCTTGAACTTCAGGGCGGTATTGTTTCCTTCATTCTCCGCCAACCCCACTATTGCCCCCGGCACCGGCTGTCCCGACTTGGCGTCGAGCACGGCAAACCTAACCTTTTCGTTGGGCTGCGGCAATGCCACGTATGCAAGGCCAGTAACATTGAGTTGCATGTAAATTCTGTCAATGCCCTTGTCACCGGGCGCTATCTCAACGACATACACTCCCGTTGGCATACCGTCCACGGTGAGCGAATCCACGAATGTCTCGTAAGGCTGGTGTTTGCCGAAAGTCACCGCCTTTTCAAAAGCCACTGTGCTTTTGAAGTTATCGAGCAGCTTATACGCGAAGCGGTAATTTGTCGCGAACTTTTGACACTCCAAGGCATCCGCCTCAACACGATGCAGGCGTACCGTCAACCCGTCAACGTTACGCAGCGTAAACCTGACCTTGAATTTCTCATCCGGGTATGCCATACCCTTGTCCATATTGGTCCCGCACCTCGGTGCCGTCATTTCGTTGCGCATGTTCACGAGCTTGTTCACGCCATCCCAGCGGCTCCACCTGCTTATCGCATCGTTGAGGAAACCGTATTTCTCCTTGTCCTCGTCATTTTTATAACATCTGGCACGTTCTGCGGCAGCGGCCCCGCAAATGTCAAGGTCGCCATAAACGCCAATCAGCGAGTCGAGCAGTGCGGCATTGTCGCGCCCAAAGACTTTTGCATTGTCCGCATCGCCGTCAGCTGCATAATCATCGTCCGTGTCATCACCATTGCCGACTATCATTCTCAGCGCCGTTATGAACGCCGCGTTGCGGTTGCCCTGCCTCGCGTAGTAGTCATGCAGCGTCCTCATGTCGCCCGCCTCGAAACCGATTGCGCTCAGGAGGTCGTGGTTGAAGTACTTGCTGTCTGCGCCATGATCGACAAGCGGGTCAAACTCCGACGCCTTGTGCCGCGCAAGCAGGTCTGGGTTTGCCAAGGCCTTGGCATAATACGCTTTCCACGTGTCGCTCTTCTCGCCGCCTGCGGCATCTTTCACCTTATAGACATTGCCCAGCAAGCAGTTGTAGACCGCAGCAAGAACAGGATCACTCTTGTCGGCTGCGGCAGCATGATTCACGAGTTTCTCCACCTCCGCATCAGCAGAGTCAGGGTTTATCTCCATGGATGCCCCGGCACGCATGACCTGCGCCTTCAGCAGGTTGCCGTATGACTTTTCGCGCGCCGACTTTTCTATGATCTTGTCGAGCGCGGTAATCATGGTCTGCGGCAGATCCTTCTTGCGTGCCGCCTCCACATTTTCCCACAACATCTTGTAACTTTGACCCGATACCATCATAGGGATATTAAACAATAATATTACTGTAAACAATATAACCTTTTTCATACTCAATTAAACGTTTTGAAAGTATAATGCAAAAGTAATACAAAAATTGTGGAAATCAAAGCAAGTTTATAAGTTTTTTGATAAAGTTATGAAGTTTCAATAAAAACGTTTATCTTTGCATTCGGTATGACTTTGCAAAATTCATTGCCATTTATTATTAACCTTAAAAACAGAGAAGAAATGAACATTGGAGACAAGGCGCCGGAGATGCTGGGATTGGACCAGGACGGCAAGGAAATAAAACTGTCAGACTTTGCCGGGCGGAAACTCGTGCTGTATTTCTACCCCAAGGACAGCACAAGCGGCTGCACGGCGGAGGCCTGCTCGCTGCGCGACAACTACGACGAGCTGCGCCGCGAGGGCTATGAAGTTGTTGGGGTGAGCATACAGGACGGCAAGTCGCACAAGAGATTCATCGAGAAGAACCAACTGCCATTCCCCCTCATCGCCGACACCGGGAAGGTCCTCAACGAGAAATTCGGCGTGTGGGGCGAGAAAAGCATGTATGGCAGGAAGTACTTCGGCACGATGCGCACCACGTTCATAATAAACGAGGAGGGAATCATCGAGCGAATCTTCCTGCCCAAGGAGATAAAGACAAAGATACACGGCGAGCAGATACTGGGGAAATAACGCCCCCGGGCGCCGCACGCCTATTTCCTCAATATACCGGCATCCGGCTTGCGCAGGCTGATGCTGCGCTGTATGTCACGGTATTTCCTGCCACGCTGCAGCTTCAGCGACACGTTCACGCCGACATAGTTGCCCGCATCGCCGTTGCGGATCACCACCTCCTTGTGCAGGTAGGCACTCACCATTTCGCTGCGCAGCGTCACAGGGTGCGCGCGGAAAGGGTTGCGGCAGTATAGCGAGAGCGTGAGCGGCCCAGCCTGACAGGATGCAGACAACTGCAAGTCGGCCCCGTTGCGCCCTCGCGTCTCACCCTCCATCCATCCGAAGCCAGAGTCAAAGTATGCCGAGAGGGTCCATCTGCCGAGGTAGGCGTTCAGCGACGCCGTGCCGTTGAACGTCGTATGGCGGTGGCGGTAGTCAATGCCTTTGTTGTCGCAGAGGAACACCGCCGCGCTTGCAGATGCAGTGAGGTGCTGCGGCACGATGTCATACTGCGCGTATGCCATGCCCATCACCAGGTTGCAGTGTGGCTGGTTCAACTGCTTGTCGACGAACATGTCGTCCTCCGTGCGCGTGATGTGGTGCAGGTTGCTGTTGGGGTTGAGCTTCACATATCCCTGCAGCATTGCCATGAGCCCTGGCCTCGTCAGCGTCATGCGCAACAGGTGCTCGATCACCCGGTGTGGCTTCAGGTCTGGGTTGCCCATGACCATCTCCATGGTGTTCCTGCGTATCGCGACATCGTTTATCATCGCTATCTGCGACATTTTCTGACTGCACTCGAAGGAGTATGCCAGCCGCAGCCCGCTGCCGAGCGGGCATGACACGTCAAGCTTCGGGCGCAGTACGAAGTGGCGGTTGCGCCATCGCCCCTGGCGGTAGTAACGTGTGCTTGCCCCCATGGCGGCGGTGTACTGCAACCACGCGATTGTCCCGCTGACCTGCCCGAAGAGATACTGTTCCGAACTGCGGTAGAGTGCGCGTGCGCCGGCATCGCCCGTATATCTGTTGTCTGTCAGCGTCTGGCAGAAATTCATCCCCACGTCCACGTTGAACCATTTCAGCGCATTGTCATACAGCACCTCGCCCTGCACGGCCCACGTCCTGCCGTCTATGTCGTATACATACGGCGCGCCCTCGCTGTAAAACTCGTTTCCGTCACTGGCTATGTTCGTCACGGCAAAGTCTGCCGTGATGCCCTGGTGGCGGCGGAAGTCGCGCTTGAAATACATGTCGAGCGTGGCGTTACCGGTGTTCTGCCTCGAGCGTTTCACGGCTCTGCCGTCATTGTCGATCGCCCTCTCCGCGCTGCTTCTCTCCCTTCCGTTGTCGTATGACAGCCTTGCCTGCATGACAAACGCCGTGTCCGCGACAGAATATGACAGTTGGGCGGAGTGGCTGGAGTTCCTTTCCCTGTTCGCCAAGTCATACCTCGTCACCCTCTTCACATCGCCGCTTGTAAGGGTGTATTCAGCATCCTCGCTCACCCTCGAACCCCTCATGTCACCATATCCGAACGTGTATGCCACGCCGATTTCACCAGTTCCTCTGTTTAAGCGCGCGAACGCGCCATCCGAAAGGCTGCGGCACGTCAGGTCGTGCATCAAATCCGCGCCCAAGGTATATCCTCCGGTCGCCCTCTTCGTCACGAAGTTTATAACATACGCCACGTCTTCACCATAGCGAAGACCGGGGCGGTCGATGAACTCCACCCTCACCACGGCGGACATTTCGAGCGCCGAGACATCCTGCCTGGTTGCCGGCACGCCGTTTACGAACATCTTTATTCCGCCCATATTGTCAACAGAGGATATCACGCGCTGCGCGACATCTACTTTTATTCCGGGCAACGAGAGTTTCTGCAACAGCGAATAGCCATTCGGCGAACTGCCCAGTTCTTCCTCTGAGGGATATATCCAGCGCCCGTCACGCTTCTCCACCACACGGCTGCCCCTCACCGTCACCTCCCCTATCTCGCCGCCATCAACCTGGGCAGACAGGCATAGCGGTGACATGAACAACAACAAAGACAATACTGCATTCTTCATATCTTTCCTTTTTTGACGGCAAAGATATTAAGCCTGCCGCTACTTGGCGGCATAAAATCGCTGACATTTGTCTGACAATTGCCCGACGGCGGCCAGCCAGCGTCATTTCCTTTCCACGAGACGGTATGCCCTTCCGCGCAGACTTTCTATCTTCATGCCGGAATGTTTCTCCACCACCGGCTTTATGCGTCCCATAAGCGCATAGAGTGTCTCCGAGGCATCTTCCTTCCCAGGCCACAGCGCATCGCAGATGTCCGACTTTGAAAGCACGCCGCTGCCCGAGGCGAGAAACATGGCCATGAGCTGCTGCTGCATGGGCGTGAACGGTATCTCCTCCCCATTCGCATCATGGAAAATGCCTGTGTCCTCATCAAGCACAATCGAACGGGAGCCCTTTGCCGTGCCGCGCCTGCCACGGAGTTTGGCGGCTGCCACCGCCGGCACATTATTATAAACGGCGCATCCGTGGCGTGGGTAGAAACGAAAGACGCAACCGACCGCCCAAAGCATGGAAACCACGGCAAGAAAGGCGGCGGGACGCTGGTCGCTGATGCTCCACACCGCAGACGCGAGGCACTCGGCACGGTATGCCATGCGTTCGCCTTCGGCACAGCATACCACTATCCTGCTCGACTTCCGCAGTTCGGCAGTGTGTATGTTGCTGCGGAACAGCGCAAGCGTGTCCGGCGTTATCACGGTTGACCTCTGTACGGCCAACGCCACGCCGAGAGCCTCGTTCAAATCAAGTTCGGCGCGCCTGCCGGCAGCATTGTAACTGCCAACGCTCGTCGCCACGCTCGATGCCACAAGCACCGCGAACACCAATATGGAATGCCATCGTTTCATAATCAGACCGTTTTTTAATGTTATTTGCAGAAGCACCGACCAAACACAAGCAGTGCCACATCCGGCGCAAAGATACAAAATACGAAACTAACTCGCTCTAAATTGAATTTCAATTTAATATCAAGAAGTTGGGCGTTTACCTATATTAACATAGGTAACAATATGGAAACGAGCGGACTTATGCTCGTTTCTGTATTTTGCAATATACGAAGAACGCTTCAATTCGAGGGCAAAGATACGACGATTTTCTAAATATACAATTATTCACAATGAGAAATTTATGGAATTTAGAAATTTTTGCGTTAAATCTGATGCTTACCAACAATATGCATCCAAAAATAAACAGCTGTATTCGGATATAGTTTATCCGAATATCTGCCGCCATAGCGTTTTATTGCTGACGATGATTCTGACATCGGCTTTCATGTACTTTTGCAGCACAGGGGTATTTTGTCCATATGTGCTCACAGTGGCTGTAGCCATAAAATAGTTGCCATCTTCTCTATGTATGAGTTTAGCATTATGGCTTATGATGTCGCAATTATATGATGTATTGTCGTTGCCCTCTAAAGAAACATGAGCAGTTCTTGACTCATCGAAAAGATACAAATATTTGTATGGCACAAACACTTGTACTGTTCTTTGATTAATGACCTCACCAGTAGCCTCTATGGATATAGGATAAGGTGTTTTATAGAAGGCAACTGCGAGAGCAAGGACTGTTATCGTAATGACAACTGTCCCCAAGCTGACGAGACGAGGAGGAACTTTGCATATCACGTTCCTCATCTTCTCACTTCTCAACTCTATGTTATCCGATTCTCTTTCTTTCTGTTCCATATCAAAAGTATTTTAGTTTCCTAATTCCAACTGATTCTTCACAAGATTATAGTATGCTCCTCGCTTGGCGGTCAAGGACTCATGGTTGCCCACCTCAACCACCTTACCATGATCAAAGACCACGATTTGGTCGGCATTCTTCACCGTGCTTAGGCGATGAGCTACAATCACAACCGTCTTTCCCTTATAGAACTTATCCAAGTTCTCCACGATGCTTCTCTCATTGTTGGCATCGAGCGAGTTGGTCGCCTCATCAAGGAAGATATAGTCTGGATTCTTATAAACAGCCCTTGCTATCAAGATACGCTGTTTCTGTCCTTGGCTCAGTCCCACGCCATCACGTCCAATCTTGGTGTTGAACTTCAGAGGTAAAGCCATCACATAATCCTTGATGCAAGCTATCTCAGATGCTTTCAACAATCTTTCCTTGTCTATTTCGCCATCATCAACGGCTATGTTTCTTGCGATACTCTCCGAGAAGATAACACCGTCCTGCATGACAACACCACATTGTCTGCGCCACCATTTCTTGTTTAGCTTGTTGATGTCGGTGTTAACTATGTTGATTTGCCCTTCCAAGACAGGATAATAACCGAGCATCAAACGAATTAGGGTGGTTTTTCCACTGCCAGACGCACCAACAATAGCAGTTACCTTGCCTTGCGGTATATGGATGCTTACATCGTCTATGGTCTTGCACAAAGCATGTGGGTCGTACTTGAACATGATGTTATTGATGGCAATACCATCACTCTTGTCCTCGATAGAAGTTAGCAAGCCTTCCTTGCCATTCTCGTCATCCATCTGGTGAATCTCATTGATACGTTCCAAGCTAATCTTCACATCTTGCAAGGAATAGAAGAAGTTCATAAGTTGCTCCACTGGAGAGTTTAGCTGTCCGATGATGTATTGCACGGCAAGCATCATACCGAGTGTCATTTGCCCATGAATTACGGCAGTTGCAGCGACTACCGTAATGACGATGTTCTTAACCTCATTGATGAAGATACTTCCTGCCTCCTGTGCCTGCTGAAGTTTGAGCGACTTCATCTGCACGCCAAACAGATCTGCTTGCGTATCCTCCCATTCCCATCTTCTGCGCTGCTCACAATCTTGCAACTTGATTTCCTGCATGGAAGTGATGAACTCATAAGTTTTGTTGTTGTTAATGGCTTGTTGCTCAAATAACTCGTAATCAAGTACCTTCCTCCGCTTTAAAAACAAGGTCATCCATGCACCATAAAGGATGCTTCCCAACAAGAAGATGGCAAACACCAACTTATTATAGAAGAACAGCACCACCGAGAACACTACGAAGGTGAGCATGGCAAAGGTGATGTTGAGTGTCTGCTGCGTCAGGAAGTTGTTAACACGGCTATGGTCATTCATTCTCTGCATCAAGTCACCCATGAGTTTCGTGTCAAAGAAAGACATCGGCAGTTTCAAGAGTTTGATAAAGAAATCGCTCACCAATGAGATGTTGATGCGCAGAGATATGTGAAGCAACAGCCACCTGCGGATAAAGTCGATTGCTGTCCTACTGATTGTAAGCATCAACTGCCCCAATAGGATAAGCCAAACAAAGCCAATATCTTGGTTCTTGATGCCGACATCCACAATGGATTGGGTAAGGAATGGCAAGACAAGTTGCAAGAGACTTCCAACTATCAAGCCCAAGATGATTTGCCCGAAGTACTTGCGATATTTATTCACATATCCAAAAAGAAATCGGAAAGACCTCTTTCCCTTGATATTCTCTTCACCTTCCATCTGATAGGTAAAGAAAGCAGGAGTGGTGTCCAAAAACATGGCGATGCCCTTATCCTCACCATTAGATTTTGTGCTTATCCAATGCTGCTTGAACTCATCTAAGCTATAAGTTACCAATCCCTTTCCTGGGTCAGCAACATAGAATTTCTTTCCATTTTTAACCTTATATAATACAACAAAATGGTTTTGATCCCAGTGAAGGATGCTAGGCAATGGAGATTTGTCAAAAATAGAAGTCGTTGTTTTTACACAAACAGTGCGTAATCCTAAATTGTTGGCAGTCTCATTGATGCCTAACATCGAAACACCTTCTGTTGTGGCAAAACAAAGATTCGACAGGAAATCTGATGCGTATTCTCTTCCGAAATATTTACATACCATTTGCAGGCAAGCGATACCGCATTGCATCGTGTCATGTTGGTGTATAATTGGAAAATGTTTCATCGTTTACAATCTATTGATTTCTTTTTGTCCTGCATTCCTTCCCTGGTACCTGCTATTTGTAGAATTAAATGAATATCGGACTGTAAAACGTACAGCTTGTGAATCACTATAATTCCATTTGTCAAGAACCATTTGACTACCATAAGTTATCATGGAATTCCTTGCCGTTTTAAACAAATCTGTAGCATTCAACTGAAAGAACCAATTTTTCGTTGTTTTGGTTATTCCTATATTTATCTGCCAAGAAGGTTTCAATGAAACCACATCCATATCTCCAGATGTGTGTCCCATGATGTCTCCATTCAAAGTCATTCCTTTACATATCTTTACATTATTATAAAAATAAAAAAACAATAAAGGGTTATTCATCAACTGACTTTTTCCCATTGCATTGATTTTTAAATCTTGTCCCATAAAATTTAAGATAAGGCGAGGGGACCATTTTGAAATTGTTGGCGATAAGGACAGCACAGAACTATACTTTGATATATGTTTGTAATTTACGAATGTCATTAAATTAATGGGCTCGTTTTCCGAATATGACTCAACAATTCCAACTATTGCATTCTTGACATACTGATAGCTTGCTGAGAAATATAGCCATTTATAAATTCCAGCAAACGTGATGTCATGATTGATTTCGGATTGCAGCATAGGATTGCCTTGTTCATATGTAAAGCGGTCGTCATATTGTATGTTACTACTCAACTGGTTATACAGAGGACGGCGTGTCTTCGCTGTATATGAAAGGGAAAAGTTTGCTCGTTTAATTGGAAAAGAAAAGTCTATAGTAGGGAAAAAATTGCTGTATTTCCTACTTTGTTCTTTTACAATTTGATTATTCTGGTAATAGTCAGATACGGTATGCTCGAATCTTACCCCACCTGAAATTTCATATTTCCCCAAAGTAATATTAGTGCTGAGAAATAACGCAAAATTGCCTTCTTTTATATGGTTATAAGAATTAGGCAATAAAATTCCATAATTCAAGAAATTGTCAATGCGGTCTGTATACGTATATTCATAGCCTAATTCTGTTTTACTTTTTTGCAGAGTATATCCAACAACACCTTTCGTTGCAATCATTTTATTTCGTACATGATTTAAACTGTTTATTGTATTTTCACCATTGTCAGTGCTACTGTCTTCTTTCATATCTTGATTCACAGTGTTTTTGCTATAATAAAAATCATTATTTAAGCTAAAACTCCAATGATTAATATTTCCAAGATAATATACATTAATCAAATTCTGTGGCATAGTCTTTCTCTTCCAATGGGTATGGTAGGCTATTTCATCTTGCCATTCTCCGTTCAAGAAAACTTTTTCCTGTTGATTCCAACTTGAACTGCCATTAGGGATTCCTTGAAATTCATATTTTAAGCCTAAAGTATTGTACTTATCTACTTGCCAATTAAAACCTACGTTTGCTATATAAGAGGTATTTACAGGAAATATTGTCATAGCTGACTTTAAATCATAAACCTCATTATTAAAGTCTATGTGCGTAGAATTGTCTTGCTTTTGATACCTTTTTGAATGGTCTAAAGCCAAAGAGCCAAATATGTCTACATTATTATGGCGGTAATTCAAAGCCATATTGCCTGACTGGGAAAACGAATGCGCAAAACGGCTTACAGACTGGACGTTCCCGCTCAAGCCCTCTCCATTTTTTCTTATAGTCTTAATTAATATTACAGATTTTGTTTCAGCACTATATCTTGCTCCAGGATTATTCAAGACCTCAATGCTTTCAATTTCATTTGAGGACAATCGGCTTAGTTCGCTTAAATCATTTAGTTTGCGTCCATTTATGTAAAAATTTGGATAGCCTTTACCCAAAATACTAATTTGCTCATCTTCAATCCTTACTCCAGGCAACTGTCCTATAACATCTACAGCATTGCCTGCTATAGATAAAACAGAACCTTTTACTGTAGTCACAATTCCCCCTTTGCTTAAATGCTGCATAGGTCTTTTTCTTTTTACTGTGACTTCTCCTAATTGATAGCTTTTATTTTCCAACTTCAAAGTAACAGGAAAACTTGCAGCAGATATTTTTGCGATAAGCGTATTGTAGCCTATCGCAGAAACTTTTAATGACATACCTTCTTTTAGACTGTCTGGTAAGAAAAATGCACCATTATCATCAGTTGTACATCCATTTATAAAAGTAGAATCCGAATCTATTAAAAATATAGTAGCGTAAGGTATCGGGGTGTTATTCATATCAAGTATCACACCACGAATATCCTGCTTAGTTGTAGTCCCAAAACTAAACGTTGCAAAAAAGCTAAAGATTAGTGTCGCTAAAATTCTCATAAAGAAAATTCAATTTAAAATTATACATCAAATAATCTCGCATGGAAAGATTCATTTCGTCAATGATGCAAGTTCTATCTGGGGATTTCAATATATTTTTATTGCAAGGTCCCAAGCAACATGGATACAAACAACATTCTGAACATCTCTTATTGGGTAATATACGTGGAATCTGAGCTACTTTGTTCAAATCCCATTTAATCTCGCCAGTCTGAAGATTCAACTTACCTAAAGAATTATCGTCATCAAAGGATTCTAAAGTTGAACACTTGAATACTTTTCCATCAAAATTGACTAAGACTTGGTTCATACGTTCGGCAAAACAGATACCACTTCTTGAAAGTGCATAGCAATCTACAAAGAATTTATGATCCAAAATCTTTTGTATTGCTCCTATTAAAAGTTCAGGATTAATAACATTCGTATCCGTCTGCCATATTTTACGCAGAATTAAGAATGTGTGATTCTTGTCTAAATCGTCAATGAGTACAAGAATGTCATCTATATGCTCAAGGGTTTTCTCGTCATAGTTGACACGAACCCAGATATAAGACTCCTTTATCGTATTGGAAATATGGTGTATATTATCAATAGTACGCATAAAGGTATCTACACCATTTAAGTGCTTGACTTCATTATGCTTTTGGCGGTCTCCATCCAATGTGATTTGAAAGCAACATTTCAAGTTTTGTAGATATTCAAGATGTTCCTTTTTTATCAATGTAGCATTAGTTGTAAAATCAGCCAAAAGTACAACTTCCCTTGTCTTGCAAAAAGTTCGTGCAAAGTCTAAAATATTTTGAATTCCCTCAAAGTTCAAAAAAGGCTCACCACCAAAAAAAGAAATCTTCAAAGTTTTGAAACGTACTTTATCATATTGTAGGGTTACATTTAATTTTATAGCCTCTATAACATTTCTATACAACTTACTATTTTGAATTTTCTTTTCGTAGCAATACCAACATCTTAAATTACAGTCAAGAGTAACATTCACAACAACATGATACATCGTTGTGTCCATTTTTTCCGCCAGTTTTTTGTACTCAACAATTGCTTGTTCATCAAAGTCATCAGAGACAACAAATTGCGCATTTAGCAATGTGTTATATAAGTCCAAATGATTTTGTTTAATATATTCCAATGAGCTATTTTGGTATATGTTATGTTTCTTTTCATCAAGCAAAAGGTATTTTGAGCTGAATGAATTAAAATAAAGGAATATACCTTTATCAACTTCTATATATGTCTGGTATTTATTTCTTTTCATCATGCTAAAACATTTACTTTTTACTAATAAACAGATAAGAAGCACAAATATTTTTACATTTGAAACTCCTTATCTGCTTTAAGGTAAAAACAGATTAACAGCCGCAGCCTGTTCCTCTGTTCAACGCACCTGCTACATTACAGCCGTGACCTTCGTTTACAACTGTAATTTCAACGGCTTTGTCTCCACCAACTACAAGCATCATGTCATTTTTAGACAATGCTTCGGTCAAAGCAACAGGAAGTTTGAAAAAGTCATTCATAACAAATCGTTTTGAACATTACACAATTACATACATGGACTTTCCACATACGGTTAGAACTAGTCTTAACAAGTACAAAGATACACATTTTTTAAGTTTCAAAATAGTTTTATGCCAAAAATAAATATAGAAAATCTTTTTTAGTTGCATTTCGTAACAAAACACATGTATTTTTAGCTATTTTGTAAGCATTTTGCAGATTTTTCAACGACAATACTTCTTAAAATAGGATTTGTTACGCCATTTTGGAAAGTTGTAATTTCGTTTTATAATCTTAGACTCATGCTGCAAATGATTTGCAACACTATCTTTGTACAATGCTAGTTTTAAAAGCAAACTCGCCGAATTTGGAAGGTAAATTCGCCGAATTTGGAATATAAACTCGCCGAATTTGGTGAGCAAACTCGCCGAATTTGCATTACCGTTGATGCTGAACGGCGAACACGTCAGGCATCAGGCAAAGACCAACAGAGCCAAAACGCGAAAAGGATTGGTTTTCCACGTAAAAGGAAAATGGACGACTGCAAAATGACCGTGAAGCCCTGCTGCATGACAAGAAGGCGTGCCAGTAATGCCATTTTGTCAGCAGGAAACCGCGAGGCACGTCTTTTGAACATGTGATTGCAGAAATAAAAAGAAAGGAGATTATTATGACAATCGACAATTTTACGATCAAGGCGCAGGAGGTGGTGCAGGAAGCTATGCAAACCGCCATGCGCGCAGGGCAGCAGACCATAGAGCCTGTCCACCTGCTGAAGGGGGTGCTGGTGAAGGCAAAGGACATAACGGACTTCCTTTTCCAAAAGACCGGAGCGAACGGCGCGCACATAGAGCAACTCGTTGACAGCGAACTGGCACACCTGCCGCGCGTTCAGGGCGGACAACCGTACCTGGGCAACGACGCTAACACGGTGCTGGTGAAGGCCGGGGAAATATCGAAGGAAATGGGTGACGAGTTCGTCAGCACCGAGCCTCTCATCCTCGCGCTGCTGAAAGTGAACAGCACCGCCGCGCGAATCCTGAAAGATGCCGGCATGACCGAGGCCGACACGAGGAAGGCCATGGACGAGCTGCGCAACGGGCAGAAGGTGAAAAGCCAGTCGGCAGACGACAACTACCGCAGCCTCGACAAATATGCCAAGAACCTCGTGGAGGAGGCGCGCGCCGGGAAACTCGACCCGGTGATAGGCCGCGACGAGGAGATACGCCGCGTGCTGCAGATACTGTCGCGGCGGACGAAGAACAACCCGGTGCTGATCGGTGAGCCGGGAACGGGAAAGACCGCCATCGCGGAGGGGCTGGCAGCGCGCATCGTGCGCGGCGACGTGCCGGAGAACCTCAAGGACAAACAACTGTACAGCCTCGACATGGGCGCGCTGCTCGCCGGGGCAAAATACAAGGGGGAGTTCGAGGAGCGACTCAAGAGCGTCATCAACGAGGTGACAAATAGCGACGGCAACATCATCCTGTTCATCGACGAGATACACACCCTCGTGGGCGCAGGCGGAGGAGAGGGCGCGATGGATGCCGCCAACATACTGAAACCGGCGCTGGCACGCGGGGAACTGCGCGCAATAGGCGCCACGACACTGAACGAATACCAGAAGTACTTCGAGAAAGACAAGGCTCTCGAACGGCGTTTCCAGACCGTGATGGTTGAAGAGCCGGACGAAATGTCGGCAATAAGCATCCTGCGCGGACTGAAGGAGCGCTACGAGAACCACCACAAGGTGCGCATCCAGGACGACGCGTGCATAGCAGCGGTGAAACTCTCGGAACGCTACATCAGCGACCGTTTCCTGCCTGACAAGGCCATCGACCTGATGGACGAGGCCGCCGCGAAACTGCGCATGGAGCGCGACTCCGTGCCTGAGGAGCTCGACGACCTGATGCGGCAACTGAAGCAACTGGAGATCGAGCGCGAGGCCATCAAGCGCGAGGACGACAAGGAGAAACTTGCACAACTTGACAAGGAGATTGCCACGCTGCGTGAACAGGAGAACACGGCACGCGCGAAATGGGAGAGCGAGAAGGCACTGGTGGACAAAATCCAGCAGGACAAGCAGAAGATGGAGCAACTGAAGTTCGAGGCCGAGCGCGCCGAGAGAGAGGGCGACTATGCACGGGTGGCTGAGATAAGGTACAGCAGCCTGAAGGCTCTCGAGGACGACATCGCCGCGCTGACCAAAAAACTGGCACATGGCGAGGGAAACAGGATGGTGCGCGAGGAGGTCACCGTTGACGACATAGCGGAGGTGGTGAGCCGATGGACGGGCATCCCCGTGACGAGGATGATGCAGAGCGAGAGGGACAAACTGCTGCGACTCGAGGACGAGCTGCACAAGAGAGTCATCGGTCAGGACGAGGCGATAACGGCCGTCAGCGATGCCGTGCGCCGCAGCAGGGCGGGACTGCATGACCCGAAACGCCCGATAGCATCGTTCATTTTCCTCGGGACGACGGGCGTTGGAAAGACGGAGCTGGCAAAGGCGCTTGCCGAATACCTCTTCAACGACGAGCACATGATGACGCGCATCGACATGTCGGAATACCAGGAGAAGTTCAGCGTGAGCCGCCTCATCGGCGCGCCTCCCGGATATGTGGGGTACGACGAGGGCGGACAACTCACCGAGGCGGTGCGCCGCAAGCCATACTCGGTGGTGCTGTTCGACGAGATTGAGAAGGCACACCCGGACGTGTTCAACATTCTCCTGCAAGTGCTCGACGACGGACGGCTGACCGACAACAAGGGACGGACGGTGAACTTCAAGAACACCATAATCATAATGACATCGAACCTCGGCTCGCAGTACATACAAAGTGAGTTCAGCAAGATGACCGACTCGAGCCGCGATGCCGTCATTGACAGCACGAGGGCAACGGTGATGGAAATGCTCAAGAAGACGATACGCCCGGAGTTCCTCAACCGCATCGACGAGACGATAATGTTCCTGCCGCTCACCCAGAGCGAGATTGCCGACGTGGTTCGCCTCCAGGTGGCCGCCGTGAAGAAGACGCTCGCCGGGCAGGACGTGCGGCTCGATGTCACCCCGGCTGCAATCCAATTCCTCGCCGAGGAAGGATACAACCCGGAGTTCGGCGCGCGACCTGTGAAACGGGCAATACAGAGGTATGTCCTCAACGACCTGTCGAAACGGCTGCTCGCCGGGGAAGTCAACCGCACGAAGCCAATCGTGATTGACTGTGACGGCCACGCGCTGACGTTCGGGAACTGACGGGAATCCCCGAGGACAAACATCTCAACAAAAGGAGTTGGGGCATCGCATACTGTACCATAACGTTTGGCGTGACTTCCATGAACAACGCCATGTGGTCAGCAGTGCAAGGTCCCAACTCCTTTCATATCACCATATACACAAACAGAAAACTGTCCGGACGAAAAAAAGCAACGCCGAAAATAGGAATCATATAAAAAACCGCCAAAGGGCAACAATTTTCACATGTATTGACCCACAATCACAGACCGGAGTCCGATCCGACCGCTGTTAAAAGGCACGCATGGACATTCCCCCTTAACCCCCAACCGGCCATTGAACCCAAACTGATTGCAGTCGATTGCCATGGCAGATTGGTTGTCGTTTTGCGGGCGTAGCGGGCCACGTCAAGAAAAAGCGATGAGCAAGATGCTGGCAAGCGGCTGCAAGCAGCCGTGGGACGGGTTGTCGGGATGAAATGGGACAATCTGTGTTGCAATGACCGGTTGTGGTTAAATATTCGTCGGAAAAATTTCAGTGTAATCACGCCTCGCCAAATAGCGGCTATCCATAAAAACAAATGTGAAACGTTGCATTTTTGGAATATCCCGTAAGAGAACCACATGCTGCCCTGCAAGACAGTTGTTTTTCCTGACTGAAAAATGCATACTTAAACATAACGACATTCATCCAGAAACCTTTTGTGAAGCTGCAATGTCAAAGACATATCCGTGGCTATACGCAACAATAGCAAAGGCTCACGATCATGGGAAAATGTATTTTCCCCCGACCTTGGGCGTTTGCGATTGCTGGTATAGACAAAATGCGTAACCGAAACGATTGCAGGTTGGGCAAGCGACGTAACTTTGCAGCGTCAAAATGAATAAACAGTCAAACATTCAAAAGTATTAAAAATCATGGGAAATCAAGCAATTGTCTGGAGTGCAGTGGTAATTTTTCTTTTCGTATTGTTCGTATTGCGTGGAGCCGTAAAAATGCGCATGCAAGCACACCACAACAAGATATTCGAGTTCGACGACGAATACAACGTGTACGACTGGGAAGAATAGACCTGTAAATGGAATCATCAAATGCAAAACACGCGTGCCTGTTCTTGGCCGACTATGCAGCCCTGCTATATGGATGCGGGGCCACATGCGCGCGCATCAAGAAAAACGTGGACCGTATTGTGAGTGTGTGGAACCTGAACCTGGAACTGATGATAATGCCGGGAAGCATCCACCTCACGCACTTCGACGAGGTGTCCGGATTGTCGCAGGCTTATATCAAGAAGGCTCCGCACATGGGCATCAGCTTCTACAAGAACACCCAGTTGAGCAAGCTAAGCTGGAGCATCGCCGACAGGCTGGTAACCCAAGAGGAGGCGAAGCGCGAGTTTGGCCGGATTATCTCTGCCCCGAACACAAACGGAAGGCTCGTCTTGCTGCTCACCTCGCTTGCGAACATGTCGTTCTGCCGACTTTTCGGAGGTGATGCCTGTGCAATGGCAACAGTGTTCCTGGCCACCCTTGCAGGATTTCGATTCAAGCAAATGCTGCTCGACGAGCATATAGACACCAAGGCAGTGTTTGTCCTTTGCGCTTTTTTCTCTTCAGTGATAGGTTCCGCCGGTTATGTGTTCCATTTTGGAGACACCCCAGATGTATCATTAGGGACATCCGTGCTTTACCTCATACCAGGCATACCATACATAAACAGCATCAGCGACATGATCCAGGGGCAGTACCTTGTGTCATTTTGCAGGTTTATGGATGCCGTTACACTTACTTTCTGCCTGTCTGTTGGGTTGGCCGCAGGAATTCTTCTTATGAATCTCAGGATGTTTTAAAGAGCGCGCAAGTCATGACATTCATTTTCAACGTCTTTGAAGACGCCATGTTTGGGGCTTTGGCCGGCATCGGATTTGCGAGCATAAGCAATCCACCGCGAAACGCCTACCCATATTGCGCCCTTATATCAGGTACTGGGCATGGCGTGAGATACATCCTTATGAACAACGCATTCAACCAAGGAAGCCTCATTGTCTCAAGTTTCGTGGCAGCGCTGGTCATTGGCTTCATGTCCGTAGGCTGGGCGTGCAAAGCAAAATGCCCACCGGAGACTTTCTCGTTTCCATCATTGCTGCCCATGATCCCCGGAATGTATGCCTACAGG
Organism: uncultured Prevotella sp.; assembly: GCA_900548585.1. Classification (GTDB taxonomy): domain Bacteria; phylum Bacteroidota; class Bacteroidia; order Bacteroidales; family Bacteroidaceae; genus Prevotella. The sequence goes on from URLI01000014.1 coordinate 28,064, forward strand.
ACCGTCGAGGGGCTGGTGATGTGTTTATTTACATCAAACGAGGAATTATTCAACCATTATTTGTATCTTTGCACATCAAATTGTTTCACGTGCGTATTCGACATCCTCGGAATGGTGCTTGGTGTTACGATTCCCATCTTCATCCTCAGCAAGATGTCTTACCGCGTGACCAGAAACATGTATTGAGGACGGTTTAATCATGGAATTAAGACAGATAAGATATTTCCTGAAAGTGGCAGAACTTCTGAATTTCTCGGAGGCTTCAAAATCACTGTTCATCACACAGAGTACCCTTTCGCAGCAAATAAGGCAGTTGGAGCAAGAGTTCGACACGGTGTTGTTTGACCGCAACAGCCACGAGGTCTCGCTAACGGAGGCAGGCCAGCAGCTGTACCGGTGTGCGAGGCAGCTGATAAGCGATGCTGACACATGCGTCCAGAAAATGACAGACCTGAAAAACATGCTGGCAGGAGAGCTCAACATTGGAGTGACATTCACTTTCAGCCCCTTGCTCACGGAAACAGTCTTGGAGTTCATGAAACAATATCCAAACGTCAGGCTCAACATATATTACAAGACCATGAGCGAGTTGATGGACATGCTACAACAACGCGACATAGACTTCGTGCTGGCGTTCAAGCCAACCGACATAAACGACAAGATCGACAGCCATGTGCTGTTCGGCAACCGCCTGTCTGTTGTGACAAGCGAAAACCACCCCCTCGCAAAGCGAAAGTCTTTGACCATTGACGACATAATGTTGTACGACATGGCTCTACCAGCACGCGGACTACAGGCACGCAACATCTTCGACGAGATGATACTCAAAATGAACGGCAAGATCAAGGTTAGGATAGAGCTGAACGACGTAAGCATTCTACTGAAACTCATAAGGCAGAGCAAACTAATAACCGTCCTGGCCGAAGCCACAATACACGATGAGGAGGGGCTGGTGGCAATCCCGCTGGAAATTGCCGATTTCAGCATGGAGGGCTGCATACACATACGGAAGCAGTCCTATGTGAAGAACTCCGCCCGGGAGTTCTACCGTCTTCTAAGCCAATCAAGGGCTGTGCTCAAGTACTCTTCACTGGCAAATCTGCTGTGATGTCCCCCGTGTTTGCCACCAAGTGGAGGGACAAGCATCGCAAGAAATAGCGAGGCGACCTGTGGGAGAAAGCAAGGGTCGCCGCTCGTTTATTGCCGGCATGGGAAAATCCGGTGGCAAGTCACATTCTCACCGGCACCGCGACGCACATTTCCGTGTAGTCGGCGAGCGTGCGGTGGGCCTTTACGTTCACGCCGAGGCGCACATTCCCCAACTTGCGGAAAGTGTAATTTATGCCGACGCGCTCATAGTAAGGTGCCTCCAGCGCCTTTGCCTTGAAGCCTGCATGGCGGTAAACATACCAGCCGATGCTCATTGCGATGGATAACTGGCGGTAGAATACCTCATGCTTCGCGGCAATGCCGACGGACCACCGGCTGTATCTGTCGGCTTGCTGCCAGGCCGTCTCAATATCCCTGACGTCGTCTGTGCAGCGGCTATAGAACACATCCACGCCCACGCCCGATGCCCATCGGCGGGCATACCGGCGCATGACGTCGGCCGAGGCAGACCACATTGCATAGCGTTTGAAACTGTTCTTGCAGTAGCCCGGGGCATCGGGAGGGGTGTAATACTGTGTCAGCTGGAACTCCTCGTTGAGTGCCTTGATGCCAGCCGATGCGGAGAAATTCAGATACCAGTAGCTTTTGAATTGCCCGGGGCGGAACTCGCAATGCCGCTCCGACACGTCGTCATAATAGGGATAGTAAACCAAACCGACGGCAGGTCCGACAACGTTTACGCCCTTGTTTGGCATGTTCATCGAGCCGTTGCTGTGGTGATAGTAGTCCACGCCGGCGCGTATGCCCCACTGCGGCGCGACACGGTATGTGCAATGCACGCCCGCACCGAAATATATGAGCCACCGAGAGCCTATGAGCAGGTTGTCTATGGCATCGCGGTTGTTCCATTTCCGGTGCGAGTAGCCTATGCCCATGCTCAGCATGTAGTCAATCTCCCACCGCCGGCTGCGTAGCAGCGGACGGTTGAACGATGCGTATGCCGTGATGATGTTGCCGAGCCTCGACTTGTAGTCAACCGGCTGGTACGTTCCCCACGCTGGGTCATGGGCGCGCTGCATCAGCACGCGGTGGTGGTCGCTGTAGCGCAGCCCGAACGAGAACGACGGGTAGCCATAGTCGGCGGCGAAAGCGTCGCTGTCACTTGGCAGTGCGCTGTATGTCATGGCGATGGCGAAAGAGCCGGAGGCGCTGGTCTGCATGAATTTCCTCTGGTATTTATCTATCGTCACCAAAGTCCCCGGGGAAAAGGAAATCTCTGCGCCGAAATGGCGCAGGGAGTCACGCTCAGCCGCCCCCGCAAGCGCTGGGAGCAGAAGCAAAGGTAGTAATATTTTGTTAACAGACATGTCAGTTGGCTTTTTCCGACATGAACTTCACGCGCACGAGGCGTATCTCATCCTCCTCATACTCGCTCCCGAGTTCCTTCATCGCCACCTCGAGGTCATCGGTCTCGCTCTCCATGAAATAGCCGTATATTTCGTCCACATGGTCTTCGTCCATCACTTCCTCGAGGAAATAGTCGATGTTGAGTTTTGTCCCGCTGTAAACGATGGTGTCGATCTCGTCAAGCAATTCTTCGAAGTCGATTCCCTCCGCGATTGCTATGTCGTCGAGTGCCATCTTTGCGTCTATGCTCTTTATGATTTTCACCTTTAGCATGGATTTCTTCGCCACTGTCCTTATTCGCATGTCCTCGGGGCGTTCGATGTCGTTTTCCTCACAATGTTTCCTTATCAGTTCCACGAATGGTTTCCCGAACTTGCGTGCCTTTCCCGCTCCCACTCCCTGTATGTTCTGCAATTCCTCGAGTTTCACGGGATATAGCGTGGCCATCTGTTCGAGCGACACGTCCATGAATATGACATACGGCGGCAGGTTGACACGCTTTGCCACGTCCTTCCGCAGGTCAACAAGCATTCTGTAAAGTGCCGGGTCGAGTGCGTTGCCGCGCCCCTCGCCCAGTTCCTCCTCGTCTTCCGAGAAGTTGAACTCGTTGTCCAGCACTATCTGGAACGGCCTTGGCTTCTTTCGGAACCTGCGCCCCTCGGCCGTGAGTTTCAGCAGTCCGTAGTTCTCCACGTCTTTCTTCAGGTAGCCGGCGATGATGGCCTGGCGTATCACCGGGTTCCAGACTTTCGGGTTCTCGTCCTCCCCCGCGCCGAAACATTCCAGTTCGTTGTGCTTGTGAGACACTATGTCGTCGGTGGCGCGGCCCTTCACGAAGTCGATGATATAGTCCTGCATGAAGTTCTCCTTCACCTCGGCGACAGCATCCAGCACGATTTCGAGCGGTCTCTGCGCCTCTATCTTTTTCTTTGGGTGCAGGCAGTTGTCACAGTTGCCGCAGTTGTCCTTCGGGTAAATCTCTCCGAAATAGTTCAGCAGGAACTTCCTTCTGCACACCGAAGACTCGGCATACGCCGCCGTCTCCTGCAGCAGTTGCCTGCCGATATCCTGCTCCGCCACCGGTTTGTTCTCCATGAACTTCTCCAGTTTCTTCAGGTCCTTGTTGCTGTAGAAGACTATGCATATGCCCTCTCCGTCGTCTCGCCCGGCGCGTCCGGTCTCCTGGTAATATCCCTCGAGGCTCTTCGGTATGTCGTAGTGTATTACGAAGCGCACGTCCGGCTTGTCTATCCCCATACCGAATGCTATCGTCGCCACGATGACGTGGATGTTCTGCATGAGGAAATCGTCCTGCGTCTGCGACCGCGTCGCGCTGTCGAGGCCGGCATGGTATGGCGCTGCCTTGATGTCGTTGGCGCACAGTATCGCCGCCAGTTCCTCCACTTTCTTCCGTGACAGGCAATATATTATTCCGCTCTTCCCGGCATTGTGTTTTATAAACTTGACTATCTGTGTGTTTGTTGCCTCCTCGCTCACCTTCGGCCTCACCTCGTAGTACAGGTTCGGGCGGTTGAACGAGCTCTTGAACTCGGCAGCGTCGACGATGCCGAGGCTTTTCTTTATGTCCGTGCGCACCTTGTCTGTGGCTGTCGCCGTGAGTGCTATTATCGGCGCCCTGCCGATTTTGTTTATTATCGGGCGTATGTTCCTGTATTCCGGGCGGAAGTCGTGTCCCCACTCCGAGATGCAGTGTGCCTCGTCGATGGCATAGAAAGATATTTGCACTTCGCGCAGGAACTCGGCATATTCCTCCTTTGTGAGCGACTCCGGCGCTACATAAAGCAGTTTTGTCTTGCCGCTCTTTATGTCGTTCTTAACGAGGTCGATGGCCGACTTGTTCAACGAGGAGTTGATGTAGTGCGCAATCCCTTCCTCCTCGCTCAGTCCGTTTATAACATCAACCTGGTTCTTCATCAGCGCTATAAGCGGCGAGATGACGATTGCCGTGCCCCCCATTATGAGCGACGGCAGCTGGTAGCACAGCGATTTTCCCCCGCCGGTCGGCATCAGCACGAATGTGTCCTTGCCGTCGAGCAGGTTGCGTATGATGGCCTCCTGGTCTCCTTTGAAAGTATCGAAGCCGAAGTATTTCTTCAGCGGCTCAATAAGGTTTATTTCTTTCATCGCATAGTATGTTTAGACCTCCGCCGGCTTTCATTTCTCGAGTTTCTGCAAGTGAGCCTTGCCGAGTTGCTTCCTGGCATAGTCAAGCGACACGGTGAAGCTCTTCGCTTCTTTCGACGGCATCTCGAACATTGCGTCCATCATCACGCTCTCCACGATTGAGCGCAGGCCGCGCGCCCCGAGTTTGTATTCCATTGCCTTATCCACGAGGAAATCGAGAGTCTCCTCCGGGAATTTCAGTCTTATGCCGTCCATCTTGAACAGTTTCTCGTATTGCCTCACTATTGAGTTTTTCGGCTCGACGAGTATCTTGCGCAGGGCAGCCTTGTCAAGCGGGTTGAGGAAAGTAAGCACCGGCATCCGGCCTATCAGCTCTGGTATTAGCCCATACGACTTGAGGTCCTGCGGCAGTATGTATTTCATCATGTCATCCTTGTCTATATGCCTGACGTTCTGCACCGAGCTGTATCCCACGACGTGTGTGTTCAGCCTCTGTGCTATCTTGCGCTCTATGCCGTCGAACGCCCCGCCGCATATAAACAATATGTTGCGCGTGTCGAGGTGTATGTAGTCCTGGTCGGGGTGTTTCCTTCCGCCCTTCGGCGGGACGTTGACGACCGCCCCCTCGAGCAGTTTCAGCATGCTCTGCTGAACCCCCTCGCCACTGACGTCGCGCGTTATCGACGGGTTGTCGCCCTTTCGTGCGATCTTGTCTATCTCGTCTATGAACACGATGCCGCGCTCGGCAGCCGCCTGGTCGTAGTCGGCCACCTGCAGCAGGCGGCTCAGTATGCTCTCCACGTCCTCGCCCACATAGCCGGCCTCGGTGAACACCGTGGCGTCGACAATGGTGAACGGCACCTCGAGCAGCTTTGCTATCGTGCGCGCCAGAAGGGTCTTTCCCGTCCCGGTGCGGCCCACCATTATGATGTTGCTCTTCTCAATCTCAACGCCAGCCTTGTCTTCCGGCTGCTGCAGCCGCTTGTAGTGGTTGTACACCGCCACTGCGAGGAAGCGCTTTGCCTCGTCCTGGCCTATGACATACTGGTCGAGGTAGGCCTTTATCTCCTGCGGCTTGGGCACTTTCTTTATCCTGAACTTCTCCTGTCCTCGCGGCTTTTCCTCCCCGGCAAGTCCGGAAGTCACCAGTATTTCATGTGCCTGCTCGATGCAGTTCTCACAGATAAATCCCGTCATTCCTGTTATAAGGAGCCTGACCTCGTCCTCGCTCCTTCCGCAGAAACTGCAAACTTTCTTCATTTCTTCTTTTTAAGCACGTCGTCAATCATTCCATATTCCTTTGCCTCCTCTGCCGTCATCCAGTAGTTCCGGTCGCTGTCGGCATACACCTTGTCGTATGGTGTGTGCGAGTGCTCTGATATGATCGTGTACAGTTCCTTCTTGAATTTCAGTATTTCCTTCGCCTCTATCTCTATGTCGGAAGCCTGTCCCTGCACACCTCCGAGCGGCTGGTGTATCATCACGCGGCTGTGCGTCAGCGCTGAGCGTTTGCCCTCCTGCCCGCTGACGAGCAGCACTGCCGCCATCGACGCCGCCATGCCGGTGCATATCGTTGCCACGTCGCTCGTTATGAACTGCATGGTGTCATATATTCCCAGTCCTGCGGTGACGCTTCCTCCCGGCGAGTTGATATATATGGATATGTCCTTGCCGGGGTCTGTCGAGTCGAGGTACAGCAGCTGCGCCTGCAGCGTGTTCGCGGTGTAGTCGTCAATCTGTGTCCCGAGGAATATGATGCGGTCCATCATCAGCCTTGAGAACACGTCCATCTGCGTAACGTTGAGCTGTCGTTCCTCGAGTATATACGGGTTTAGATACTGTGACTGTAATTTAATGACATCATCAATGGCCAGTCCGTTCATTCCAAGATGCTGCGTAGCATATTTTCTAAAATCGTTCATGTTTCCCTTGTTTTTAATCCATGAAAAAGAGGTTATCGACCTTTTTCATGCACTTTGTAGATACAAAGTTATGAAAAAAAGTCGATAACCCCGAACTTTTTCCAGAAAAAATCCGTAAAAAATGTTATTTCGGCATTTCCTCCTGTTCTTCCACGTCTATATTCTATGCCTGAAACAGTTTGTTGAACTCATCGAGCGTTATGTCCTTCTCGTTGAGTTTCACCACTTTCTTCAGCACGTCGGTCAGTTTGCGGTCTATGCTGCGGTCAACGAGGTTGTCAACATATTCTTTCTTCTTGAGCATGTCTGCGGCATAGTTCTCGAGGTATTCGTCCGGCACGTTGTTCATCCCGTACTGTGCGAACTGCGCGCGTGCGGCCTCCTTTGCGGCCTCCTTGATGTCCGCGTCGTCAATCTTTATGTCGTTTGCTGCCACGAGTTGCTCCTTGATGAGATGCCATGTGAGTTCCCTTATGCTGCTGTCATAGTTCTTCTCCACGAAGTCCTCGCCCTTGTCCTTGTTGCCCTTGAGCATAATCCGCTTCAGTATGGCGTCAGGGAAGGAAAGTTTTCCCACCTTTTCCTCGCAGTGCTTGCGCAGGTCGGTTATGAAACGGAAATCGCTGTCGGTTGCGAACTGCGCCTTCAGGTCCTGTGCTATGCGTTCGCGGAAAGCCTTCTCGTCGGCAATCTTGCCCTCACCATACACCTGGTCGAACAGAGCCTTGTCAACGCCAGCCTTGACGAAGCGTGATATTTCGGTGATCTGGTAACTGAAGTCGGCTGTGATTTTCTCCGCCTCGTCGCGTGTCACCTTCAGCATTCCCTGTATCTCGGCAGTGCCTTCCGGGTAAGCCTTCCTCGGGTTGAACGTTATCACGTCGCCCAGCTTCACGTCCTTGAAGAGAGCCTTCTGGTCCTCCACCTTGATATATTCAGGCATCATTATCGCGCCCTCCACGGCAATGCCTCCCTCCTTGGTGTTTCCGTCGCCATCGAGCTCGCGCATGTCGCCCTTCAGCATGTCGTTGGGCTGGTATTCCTTCACCTTGTCATAGTGTCCCGAGCGCGACGCGTACATCTCCACCTGCTGGTCTATTATCTTGTCGTCAACGGTGATGTTGTAGAAATCCACCTTGTCGTCGCCGTTCAGCTCAATCTTGAACTCCGGGGCGACTGCGATGTCGAAGACGAAAGTATATGGCGCGCCCTTCTCGAAGTCCACCGGCGCCTGCTTCTCTGACGGGACAGGCTCGCCAAGCATCTGCACCTTGTTGTCACGCACATACTTGTAAATCTCCTCGCCCAGGATGTTGTTTATGACATCCACCTTCACGGCATCGCCATACTGGCGGCGCACCAAGCTCATCGGCACCTGTCCCGGACGGAACCCGGGGACGTTGGCACGCTTGCGGTAATCCTTCAGTTGCTTCTCCACCTTCCCGGCAAAATCAGCCTCCTCGACCGTCAAGGTCATAAGGCCGTTCACCTTGTCTGGATTCTCAAATGTTACTTTCATCGGTATTATTTAAATCTTTGATTATTACTAATTTCACGAATTGAGTTGCAAAATTAAGCATATTTTTTTTAATTATATTACATAACAGCCGAAAAATTTGTTTTTTTAACCCAAATGCGGTCGGCACAGTGGGGATTATCTCCTCACTATTTTGAGCGTAGAATTGTTCTATTGGCTCAAGGAGAAGAGCTATACCCTTTTCTTCGCCGTTGGTCTTGGTGCTTATCCAATGCTCACAGAACTCCTCTTTCGTGTAGGCTACAAGTCCATTGCCTGGGTCTGCGACATATACGGTATATTTTCCTTTATTGTGCTTTTTTATCTTATAGACAACAACAAAATGGTTTTGATTACAATGAGCAATGCAAGGCAGTGGTACTTCATGAACAAGTGTATCAAAACTCAAACGTCCTCCAATAGTCTTGAAGCCGATGGTTTCTGCAGCCTTGCTAATACCTAACAAAGACACTCCGTCTTTGCCTAAGGAACAGATTTCCCGCAATTGCTCCTTATCAGCTTGCTGTCCATAATGTTTGGCTATCATCGCCAAACAGGAAGGACCGCAATCCACAGCATCTTGCTGCTTTATTAAAATCATAGTGTTTATACCGCTGTTTTTTACTTCAAAATCTCGTAATTTCACTACTTGTCGTTCTTCCTTTATACTTGCTGCGTTGCGGATTAAAAGAATAACGTAGTTGCAACATCACGCCTCTTGTATCAAGGTTCCTGTCCTTTGCGAAATAGATACCATTCATATTGCTATGCCATCTTTCCTTATCGGTATTGAATAAATCTGAAATTTTAAGCCATATCGCCAATTTGTTCTTAAACAAATAAGCATTAAGCCCTATATCTGTACGAAAAGTGGGGTTGAAGTTCGACAAATACAGATTGCCCGCAGCCGTTCCCCATAAATTGCATGAAAGGTTTATGTACTTCGACAATCGAAAAAGGTTATCGAACTCATAACTGAAATAGGGCTTGTTGTAGTCCCTGCCATTATACGCAAGATTTTGCTTGAACAAGCTTATTTCTGCCTTAGGACGCCAGAATTTAATCGTTGGCGAATAGCTGACAGTCACACTCCATTCCCTGTAATGTGGAATGTTTTCTGTTGTAAAGAGTACCGCAGCCGTTCCATCTTCCCACTTCTGCGTCGTTCTCATCAAACTGTTTTGATACCAAGTATGGGTTGCGTCAACAATGAAATCTTTCCATGAGAACATAAAATCAAGAATATAATCATAAGCCGACACCAATAACGGATTCCCTTTTTGGTAGGTACATTTATCCACATAAACAGTACTGCTGTTCAACTGTCCGTAAGAGGGGCGATGCATAGAATTTCTGTAACTCAATGTAATTGAGACATCATTCTTGTCATAATCAACCTGCAGGAAGGGCAGGAAGTTCTTATAGCATTTACTAACATCTTTGTTACGTTCCCCATTATAGAAGTATTGATAGTCAGAAAAGTCCATGCGCCCTCCTACCTCGACGTTGAAGTTACCGAAAGTCTTCGATTGTGAGACAAAGAGTCCGCATAACTTTTGGCGGTTTTTATCTTGACTCTCGGTTAAAACCGTATTCGTATTCTGGTCTGCATGGTACGAATGGATATTGTCTGTGTAGGAAAGTTCTATGCCATAATTCAGTTTACCGCCCCAGAGTGGGTTAAAAACTTCTGCTTTCCCTGTATATAGGTGATAGTCTGATTTGTTTTTAGTATCTACGTCTTTTTCTCGTATCTGGTAACTCTCGTATTGCGACAGCGTCTCTCCGTGTATATAATCAACGTTTACGGCCAATCTGTTCTCTTTTCCCCAAAAAGTCGTGTAATAAGTATTAAGGCTATTGACAGTTTTCTCGTTGTTCCCTAAAAGCATAATCTCTTCTGAATACCTTGTGATATTATCCTCTGAATATGTACTAGTTCCACTCAATTCGTCTTTGCCCAACAGTGTCCGGGCGTATTTATATTTCATTCCAAAGTCATTTTTCCCTTTGTTAGAAAAGTTGAGACCTGCACTTACGTTGAATGACTTGTTGCGAATATTATTGTTGAACGATTGACGAATGTCGATAGGATTGCCGTTGTGTCCAAAACAGAGAGAGTTTTCCATTAAACTCTCCGTTCTTCCATATTGCCCGCCCATATCGGCGAAGAAATCCCACTTTTTCAGACGATAATTCACTTTTCCGAGCCCCAAGGAGCTAAAGTGTTTTACTTGAGTTCCTTGTGCGGTAAGATTCATGCTTAAACCTTCACCCTTCCTAATGGTCGTTATTTTTATGACAGCCTTTACATCGTTGCCATGGCTTGCACTTGGATGCAGGTCGATTTCGACACGTTTCACCTCATCACTAGAAAGTTTATTCAGCTCGGCGGCATTATTTATCCTAAGATTGTCGATGTATATCAAGGGAGTTCCTCGTCCAAAAACAGAGATTCCCTCCGCTGTGCGATTTATGAAAGGCAGCATAGACAAGACCTGAATGGCATCGCCCGTATGCGCCAACACCGTATGTTGGATATTCGCTTGTATCTTACCTCGGTTCATTTGAATGACAGGACGATTGCCCGATACGACCACTTCATTCAATTCATGTACATTCTCGATGAGCGTAATATTCCCCATATCCACACGAGGACTCATATATTTGTTTTTATAGCCAATGCTACTAATTTTCAACAAACATTCATCCAACGACGAATCAGTCGCCTTCAACAGGGCGAAATGCCCGTCATCTGCCGTTACTACTCCTGAGATAAAAGTACTATCTGACTTCGTCAGCAAGACTACATTGGCATACGCCAATGCTTCTCCTCTTTCATTGAGCACTTGCCCGCGTATATCTTGTGCATTTAGTGACAAGCTAAATAATATACTGACAACAATAAAAAATAAATCTTTCTTCATAAATCCATATAAGATAAGATTTTTTCAATATGTGTTTTATAAAATAACATATAGTAATTCTTCTTGATTTTCTGACATTTTAAGGAATATACGTTAATATTGTATTTTACAGTTTTATCTTGTTCTCATGGTCTCGCATTATGTCGTTTTCAAGCTCAATTTTTTTCTTGTCGTTCTTCCTAATACTCCACCTGAATAATACCCATGGAGTGAATGTCTTTTTTGTTGAATGTGTAAAGTTCCTGTATGCGCCGGTGCTTACAGTGGTCTTACTTCTCGGATTGCCTATGAAACTTGTGCATCCTATTGACAGTAAAATGTCAGGGGTGAAATTGTATGAGAGTCTGAGGTTGCTTTCCGGGTTATAGTTCTTCGTCCTTGAGAATTCAGTGTTTATGTAATTCTGATAGGAGAAAACTGTTCGTACTTCGAATTTTCCCCATTTCTTGCTCAATATCAACATGCCTGTGAAATGTTTTTTTGCCCCCACTGTTGTGTAGTAGCTTACGTTGTGAGCTATGTCCATCAAAAAGAAAAATCCTTTTACATGCCATGACATATTGTATTTCAATTGCAATGAGCGGAAACGCCCCATGTTCTCATATGTCGTCAGCAGCACACCATTGTTTTCTGCAAAGTGAACGGGTTCGATAACATCGCTTGATATTCCGTATGAAATGCTTGCGTTTAGCCCCAGTCCACCTCTGAAATATGACGCATTCCAACCAAAGGAGTGTGTCTTTGACGGCATAAGGAATGGATTTCCATGACTGACAAGAAGTGTGTCGGCAGACGTGTTGAATGGGTTAAGCATTGCAACAGAGGGTGGTGTGTTACTGTATGTGTAGCTGATTCTAGTACTCATTCTGTTGGTTATGTTGTAGTACATGCCAAGTGACAATCTCGGTCTGAAATAATGATGATAAATGCTGTCAGATTTCATAGATACATACTCCATTCCAGCAGTAGCATCGTATGTCAGTTTTCGTGTCAGCATTCCGTTGTATCCCGCAAAAACAAACTCATTCAAGCGATGATGTTTGAATGTATAACTTCCGATGCCGGTGTTTTCAATTCTATCATAAGAGTATTGCGTTTCGTTCCCTATATTGAGACTTCCACCGTTGTCGAAATCTTTGGAGTAGTCCAGTGTCAATGTTGTCAGTTTGCGGTCATTGCTGTATTTTTGGGTGTTCACGCCTCCCTTTCCATTTACATTCTCTTCCAGACTGCTTGTGTTGTCTGCACGATTATCAGAATACACGGCATACATCTCCATTTCCTCGTCATCAGAAAAGATATGCTTATAGTATGCTGTTGCCGAAAACAGATGTGAACGGTAATCGGAAGTATTGTCACGTGTGATGATGTTTTCGTTCTGCTCTCCATGAGATATGTTTCTGCTTGTTTCCTTGCTTGCGTTTCCTTGAATATATGCAGCAAGATAGTCTTTTTCTGTAATACGCCACTTAGTCATCAGGGAATAATCATAATCATTGATTTTACTTCTTGTCTCTCCCGAGTATTCCTTCGCAAGCATTGGTGTCACAAGATTGTAACTGTTCACTTGTCTGCTATGACCCGTGCTGAAAAAAGCATCGCCATAGAGCGAAATGCGGCTGTTTCCTATCTCAAACTTTGGAGTTGCAAAATAGGATTTCTCCGGGTAGTCGGCACGTGCCGATAGTTGTGTGTACGTGTATAGCGAGGTTTCTTTCAGTTTTATGTTCATAATGCGTTTCACTCCTTGCCGCATATACTTCGCTCCCACCACGTCTATTATCTCAACAGACTTTATGCGTGACGGATCAATGGGGCTTATGCCGGAATTCACTCGCATACCGTCAATGAGTATCATCATCGACTGTCCATCGGAAGAACGCACGCTTTCACTTACAGGGTCACTGTATAGTAGTGGTATTTCCTGCAAGGCGATAAAAGGGTTTCCGCTTTCCTTCGCTTTCTTTGAAAGGTAGAATATATGCCCCTTTGATGTGGCACGGCTATTTCTACCCTTGACAACAACGCTGTCGAGCATAATGCTTCTCGTTTCGAGAATGAAATTCAAGGTTACATCTTGGGCTATCGTTACAGAATCTTCCTTGCTCGTGAGTCCTACACAGCTCGTTACTACGTGATATTTTCCCTGTGGTACTTTCCCTGTGCGGTATTCTCCATTCGTATTCGAATGTGTCAATGCCACCAGTTCTCCGTTCCGATAAAGGTATATTTGCACTTCATTTATGCCGATTCCTTTCTCGTCTGTTACTTTTCCCTGCACATAGTATTGAGAAAAGGCAGATATAGGTATTAATAAAAATATGCAAAGTAACCCTAATATTTTCTTCATAGCAAATAACTTGGTTATAAATTATATGTTTTTTTCTTATCATTTCGTTCGGTTGACTCTACGGGGGCGCAATCCATTGCATCTCGCTGTCGTTTTATTGCAAAACTCATTATTAAAATCAAAAATTATTATTATTTCTCTCCTTTAATGACGGATGATTCACTGCTTATGTTGCTGTTTATGCGTTTTGAAGCCTCCTTGTATTTTTTACCATACGATAGGTTCAGCGTAAGGTTTAAACGTATAAGATTTCTTGTTTCATCAAGATATTCATAGCGTTTGTAAGGAGCCACGCTTGAATAGTTTTCTTGTGCGGAAATATGCTTCAAAGAAAACAGATTCAGCACATCGGCAGAAAGGCTGAGTTTATTTGTCTGATAGCCAAACGACAACATGTGGCCGTCTTCATACCGATAAAGCGTTTCTCCCCAAAACCTGTCCTGCACATTCTTGCGAAACTGCCATCTCATAGTGAATTGTTTATAGTAAACAGAAACCTGACCTCCATAGTAGGGTATTGTTTTGCGGTGAGTGTATTGATTGCCATTGCTTTTATAAAATTTCAAGCCGGTATAAACTTTGAACGACAGCAGATTGCCAAAAGGCTGCCCTCCATATTCAAATTCCGCATTATAGTTCTGAAAATTCTTGTGGTTTTCCATGGTTCTGACTACCTTTTCATTATCCAGATATGTGCATTCCATGATTGGCGACTTTGAATATGTTTCATTCAAGTAGAGAGTCAATGCTGTTTTTGTGAATTTATAATTGAATACCAACGCATTATAGAAATCAATCTGCGGCTTGAGATTAGGATTACCTCGCTGTATCTGTATAAAATCTATTTCCTGTGAATAGTCAGAAATAGCCGAAAGTGTAGGCATTATATTAGAGACCGACCCCTGATAACGAAGTTCGATTTTTGGAGAAACGGTATAACGGACGAATAGCATCGGACGAATCGTAAAGGTGCTTTGTTTCTGTTCTCCCACATGCATCCATCGCTGGTTCAGCCCAATGCCCACTCGGCAATAAAGTTCGCTCCATGCCTTTCCCCATTGTGCATAAGAATAAAGGTTGGCCTGGCGTTGGTCTGTGTGATGCTCCTGTGTCATATCGTTTAGGACTGAATTGTAGTCGCTTTTGGTAAACTGCTGGTTGAAGTTTGCTCCAATGGTCAAAGTTCCCCAATTCTGCCTGTTCTCGTATAATTGCGACAGCGCATAGCCTTTTTGAATCTCACGGACATTACTGCAGAATTGGTTGGATTCACTTTCGTTGTCTGCCTCCTGATACAGACGGTTGTATTTCCCTTTGTTGTATTGACCAGAGAGATTCATTACATATAGTTGATTTTCTCCTATGGGCAACTGTATATATAGTTGCGAATAAGGATTTGTGGCCGATGATTTCGCATTGTCGTATAAGTTGAGTGCTGTCCCTTTATAGTGCAAATCACTGTTCCACTCTTTATACGGTGCATTTTGGATGGCTGTCCCCAGTGAAAAGTTAATTATTTTCTTGTTCTCCTGATAGTTGTAATTGAAACGTACGTTGTGGTTGTCGTATCTGAATCGTCCAGGATGCCCCAGTTCGGTTCTCGAAAAGTTCTCATTTTGCAGATTAAAGTCCTCTTCATATTCCCTGCAGAGGTGTTTCCAATTGCGGTATGCCATATTGTAGTCTAATGAAAACTGGCTGTTCCTGCGGTTGAATTTCAAGGAAATGTAGTCCTCTCCGAAACTCGTTAAAAGCCCCTGCCATAAAGAAAGGTAAACCCTTGCGCCAACTTTGTCGTTTTTGGTAATAAAATCCAAGACCACGTCTGCATTGCCATACCGTGCTTCCGGCGTGTCGTGGTATTCTACGCGCTGTATAATTTCTGGGGAAAGTGCAGCAATTTCAACGGCTGATACCTCCCTTCCGTTAAGCAATGTCTTAACGCTTCCGCCACCGTTCAGTGTCAGGCTTTTTGTGAGTGGGTCAACATTAATCCTCGACAGGTTCATCTTGTCAAGCATAACCATAGCGTCAGGACTGTTTCTTTGAAATTCATTGGGGAAAATTCTCTTGCTTCCATTTTGAAAACTTATGCTGTTTCCCACAACGGTAACTTCGTCCAACGTAGTAAGACTTTTTTTAAGGAACATTGTCCCAATGTTCAGATCCTTTGTTATGCGGTCTATCTTTATTGTGTCAGTAGTATATCCGATATGTGATGCAACCACATAATAAAAATTGTTTTTTGCGAGATTTGAGAATGAAAACATTCCTTTCTGTGTTTGTACGGCAGAGACAACCGTATGGCTTTTGGTGTACAGCTGTACATTGGATTCAAGGGTGTCACCATTCTCGATGAGGACTTTTCCAATAATAGAATACTGCGCATTTATTTTGCTAAATGTGCAAACCATGAACGCGAACAAAAATAGTCTTTTCATATAGATTATATTAAAATTTCAGATAGAAGGTGTTTTAATCCTCAGTTTATCCAAATGTAAACAAATACATTTTTCTATTACTCCGTTATCTTTGTAGAGTGAGCAAATGTCAAAATTCCCATTGTCAAACATATTCTTGATTCGATAAAAGGCGCATACTCCCATGCAAATAGGTATAAATTCGCAATCCTTACATTTTTCATCTTCAAAACAATTGGCTGATGCAACATTCCCATTAAGTTAGAATCTAAATTTTCAATTCCATCAATAATGGTGATAAAATCATTTTCTATCATAGATAGCAGTGTTTATATAATTCTACTCGTGTCGCTTTTCGAATCCGCGTCCTTTATTTCATACAGCATCCCGAATATTCGGTAGGAATTACTGCATTGCAGATAACTGCAACTTCCAAGCTAATAGCTCGTGCTTTTATTTTTTCTAAATGCAAGTTATTCTTTAATTCTTATTCCGTTCTCTTTTGTTTTTTACAAACTCCTTGCAAGGGACTTCATAAATACAGGAGCTAACTATCATAGAGATAGAAGCACTGTTCCATACGAGAATCTTCCACTCTCCGGTACAAGGAGAAGAATTTTATCTCCTTGCTTTATACCCTTTGTCCTTATGAGTTCTTCCAATCCTACATAAATGGCTGCTGAACCGATGTTGCCGACAGAAGTAAGGTTTGTAAAACACTTCTCTTTTGTCAGAGCAATGTTGCGAGCAGCTGTTTCTTCATTTAATTTCTCATAGAAAAACATTGATGATACATGAGGTATGACATAATCTATCTCTTCCGCTTTTACATGATGTTTGGCAAGTACGGTTTCGATATGGTCTACCCAATACTTGATGATGTATTTCTTTAGCTGCCGAATGTCCTGTTTGCCGACAAGCACGGCACGCTCCTTAATCTCATCAGGAAAGAACTCTTTCCAACTTTTGAGCCGTCCGTTTTCTTGCAACTCCGATGCCATAAACATACAGGTAGGTAGTTCGTTGGCATAGGAAATCATATCAACCCATTCGATCTTGAGTGGGCATGTTCCTTCTGGATGGTCTTGCAGCAAAACTGCTCCCGCCCCATCAGATAGCATAAACCGCATAATATCTCGTTTTGATGCCATTTTGTCTAAGGACAATGGAACGGACTCTTGAAGGATTTCCACCAATTTTCCCGATATAGTCCTCCATATCCTCATTGGCAATGGGAGAATTAGGAAGATATGCCGATACGCTATTGATATATACTGCTTTTTCCATAGGAGTATTATTTGGTTATTAAATCGTATATTATGTGTATCTGCTCTTTCAATTCTGAAATGGAAAGTTGGCTGCTCAATGCACTTCTGTACGACAAGCCAAGATATACATTCCTAATGGAGGATATAATCTTTTCTGTTTCCACAGTTTGGGTAATCTCTCCTTTCTTTTTGGCAAGCTCTATCACCTCTTTCCACTCAATGTTCTTTCTATTCTCATATTCTTGAAACTTTTCTTTCCAATCCGGATAGTTGTCTTTCAGATACAGGATAAATGACATGAAATTGGCAGGAGTGACTGTGTTTTTTGTCATTATAAAAAATGATTTCATACGGCGACCGATGTTTTCCACACGATTGTCTATGAAGTCCTTTAATGGCGTAGAACTTGTAAACGCAAGAAGGCCGGGAGCATCATCGGTCAAGAATTGAAATACAAACCTGTCAACAGCGTGATGGAAAATATCTTCTTTATTCTTGAAGTGATGAAACATATTCCCGCGAGAAACATGGGTAGCTTCGACCAAGTCTGAGAATGATACGGCTGCATAGCCTTTTTTCAGAAATAGTCTGAACGATTCGTTTAGGATAATATCCTTTTTGCTTATACTTTCTTTATCTGTTTGATTTTCCATAATTTCATAACGCTAAACTTAAAACAGAATGTTTGTTCTGTACTTCTAAGCGCAATGTTACGCAGATTATTTCAATCTGCCAAACTTTTTCGAGGATTTTTCTCCCAAAAGTTTCATTTTTCTCATTTTGCAATGCAAAAGAGTTGATTCTGGGTGTTTTTTGCAGGCTTAATAATTAGGCTGAAAATCCCGTCAAATTCCTCCCATTAGA
>URLI01000015.1 GCA_900548585.1 uncultured Prevotella sp.
GTATTCACACTGCATTTATATTGTATAAGACACTCGGTTATCCCGAACTGGGGTAATTATATGTATAATTATATATTTTTATTTTATTATTTATGAAATCTAATCTGGCATTGCATTCTCTCATATATTCAGTTTCCTCAATGTATTTTTTTGCGTTAAAGAAAAAAAGAATAACATCGTTTTCTTTTATCATATTCCAATAGTAGGGACTAACATTTACACTGCCTCCTCCTATGTCGATACCTTCTTTTATATGTACCTTTTTCCCATCATCAAATTTTAGAGTGAACGCATCTATGTCATCTTTTGTCGTTCCTTTTTCGTTTCTGTTTGTTTTACACAAGTAATCATACCAAGTCGTTTTGCCAGATTGGTCGATGCCTAATACTGCCATTCCTACTTCTTTTTTATTTCCCCATATACTTCCAAAGGCTTTAAAAACTAGTAACCCTGGTGCTGTTATCCCTAAAAGACCTCCTTCAATAATGTCTTTCAGTAATTCTAATTTGTTCTTCATAATAGCATTTATTTAAATTTGTTCCACATCAAGATAAGTCATGTTAAGCGCGCCGGCTTTCTTTATGTCTATGCCGTAGATGCGCATGAAGGCATCGGCAACCGCCTGGCCGCCGTTGACGGTCACGGGGTTGCTCATGCTCTGTGTCACCACCTCAACGGTCATGCCGGGCTCTATGCGGATGCCGTTGCTGTTCTTCATTTGCTTGGTCGTAATTCTGAATTTTGCCATAATCTGTATTTTTTAATGTTTAATTTGATACAAATTTAACAAGAGAATGGAAGATGCGTGGAGCAGACGTGTTGGTTTTTCTTTCGTGTAAGTTGGGATTGCTTGCGAAATGTAGTTGCATACGAAACGCCGGCAGGTGTATTGCCGGGTTACATGCTGCTGTCCGCTGCCTTTCCAACATAAATACATGATAAAACCTTTCTGTCCGGTAGTTGTCCATCCTGGTGTTTTTCATTATCAGGCTGATACATACGAAAAAAGCGTGGGGTCTTACTGTCACCCGTCCCACGCACTGAGGCCTTCGCATTGCCCATCACTGTTGAACGAGCAACGCAGAAGCCCACGCCGATATGTATAGCACCATGCCGGCACGCCTGCTAAAGGCATACCTCAGTGGCTGTTAATACACATCCCTGGACATCTACCGTTGCATCATTCCTGACAGTGATTTGAAAGTTGCGAAGTTTCAGTACGTCAAGAACAAAGCGTAAAGTAAACGCCTTATCATATATATGTCTCCCCCGCCGGGACACTCCGCGTGAGCATCCCTTGCCGCCCTCTGCGGGCTTCTGCTATTGCTAACCGATGCCTGCCTGGCTCCGGACGAGGTTAACGGTTGCAAATATACAAAAAAAATATTTACCTGCAAATTTTTGTGAATGAAATTTGGGTTAAGTTTTTGGGAAATATTTTTTCTGATGATTAATGGGCATCGGTCCCTGCACGATTTCAGTTTACATTACAAGAAGCATTTGCTTGTAACTTACTGGCGAACACGCAGGTTCGCCCTGCCGTTGGATGTTGTGGTCGATGATGAAAGTATTCATTCGGGTCAATGTGTTCAAAACTAATGGTAAATGAGCAATCATTTTTTAACACCTGTTTATAAAAATGTATGTCCGCAACGCCGTTGGAAAGGTGTTTCGGACATACATTTGTTTGGAATCCGTGTTTCCCAGACAATAGTGACTGCCGGTGCGCCCGTTAAAGGTCTTTATCTTATCCTGTCCGCCGCGCGCACCATTGCCTCGTCTGCGAGGATGGCGTGACGCGCCATGAGCAGCAGTATGACGTTGACGAGCGGCAGCGCCGCCGCGATTGACGGGGTGAACGATGCCCCCGCCACGCACGGCGAGGCATAGCCGTACACCGCACATGCGGCATACCATGCGAGCATCAGCAGCATCGACATCAGGCACAGGCGGCTCTGGAAGATGCGGTTCTTGTAGGACAGTATTGCCGCCACCGTCACGGGACACGAGAGCAGCAGCGCGGCGAACATCGGCCACACCGAGTAGTCGTGTGAGCCGTCGGGCAGTTTTACCCACAGGTTGAGCATCAGCGATGATGGCTGCATGCCGCTGCTGTAGAACATCCCTGCCGGCAGGCAGAGGCACACCACTGTTAGAATGAGTGCCAGCAGGAGGAAGAGAGTCTGTTTGCGCTGAAGCATTACTCCGTTTCGTTTTGCGGTTCCTTGTTAAGGTCGCGCCATACTACGTTGCCCTCTATGAACTCCTGCGTTGCAAGCAACGTGGCTTTCGGCAGTTTCTCGTAGTAGCGTGAGATCTCTATCTGCTCGCGGTTTTCAAACACCTCCTCGAGGCTGTCGTTGTAGGATGCGAACTCTGCCAGCTTCTTGCTGAGATCCTGCTTTATCTCCGCAGAAATCTGGTTTGCCCTTTTCGATATTACAGCCACTGTCTCATAAATATTCCCTGTGTCCTCACAGAGATCCATGATGTTGCGTGTTACGGTGTTTACCGGTGCTTTTGACTTTCTGTAATCCATTTCTATATTTTGATTTTATGTTTCCCTTTTTCCTCAATCCTTCAGTGCGGTTTCTTCGGGTTTCCCTTCCGGGTGAGTTAATTTCTTGCACTTCGCAATGTATTTCTCCGCCGTCGCGCGCTCCTTCGAGTCTGGGTATTCGTTTATGAACCCGTAGCACTCGTCCTCGGCATCGCGGAAACGCTCCAGTTTCTTCGCCTCCACGCTCTGCTCTGCCAGCTCATACTTGCTTTTCATTATCAGTGCTGCGAATTCCTCGCGTTCCTTGGCGAAAGGATAGTCCTTCAGCGCGTTTTCAGCCGTGATGACACATGCCTCGTAGTTGCTCCCTCCGCTCAGGCAGTTGCCGAAATATGTGCCGAGGTTGTAGTACAGCTGTGCCGTGGCAAGCTCCTTCTTTACGAGTTTGTCCTGCAGTTCCATTAGTTTCCTCTGCGCCTCTTCCTTATTCGCGGCGTCCGGGAAGATGTCGAGATACTCCTGGTATGCTGTGATGGCGGTGTATGTCAGCGTCTGGTCGAGTCGCGGCTCGGGCGTGCACTGATACAGGCTCTCGCCTATGTAGAACGCGGCCATTTCCGCATACGCGCCTTTCGGGTATGCCTGGAAATACTTCTTGAAATACTCCGACGCCGTCTCGTAGTCTTTTGCCATATATTCTGCCATTGCCAGCATGTAGAGGCATTCCTCGCCGTTGTCGGTCCCCTTCTCGATCGTGACGAGTTCCTGGAGCAGTGTTATGGCGCGGACATACTTGCCCATTGCGAAGCACTCTTTCGCATATTCATATTTGTAGTCTATGTTGCTTGACTTGTACACCTTGTTGAATTCAGCGGCGCAACCGCTAAGCAGCAAGACCGTGACAAAAGCCGATAGGACAATCTTCTTCATCGTGTGGAAATTTAGGTGCAAAATTACACATATTTCCTATAACTGCAAAGCACGCGATGCTTTTTTTAGTTAAAAAGTGGCCCTGCCATGCTCTTTTGTAATGCAAACCGCCATGATACCGGTGGAATTTTGTAACTTTGCATCATGGTTGCACAATACGGGAATGAAAATCCTGTGAAAATTCATTATGGCCATGCCTGAGAAGGTGCGTGCGGTGCGCAACAGGACGTTGACCGTCTCCGGGGCAGAAATTCCCTCCTTGGAGGATGGCATACTGAGTGCGGATGACATAAGGGAGTCGTTCGTGGACAACTCCATAATCAACGCCGACCTCTTTGACTGCATCGACTATATCCCCGACGGGCATTTCAGCCTGATCATCGCTGACCCGCCATACAACCTCGGCAAGGTGTTCAATGGAAGGAAGTTCCCGAGCATGTCATCCGGGTCCTACGAGGAATATCTCAGGAGCTGGTACGGCAAGGTGTGCGACAAACTCGCACCCGGCGGCACGCTTTACATGTGCGGCGACTGGAGGTGCGCCTCTTCCATGCAAAGGGTGATCGGGGAGCGCCTCACCATCATCAACCGCATTACCTGGCAGAGGGAAAAGGGCAGGGGGGCGACGTCCAACTGGAAGAACGCAATGGAGGACATTTGGTTCGCCGTGAAAAATCCGAGGGACTATTACTTTGACGTGGAGGCGGTGAAGATGAGGCGCAGGGTGGTCGCGCCCTACAGGGTTGATGGGCGGCCTAAGGACTGGGAGGAGACGGCCGTCGGTAATTTCCGCACAACCCACCCCTCAAACTTCTGGGACGACATAAGCGTTCCGTTCTGGTCGATGCCTGAAAACACTGACCACCCCGCGCAGAAGCCCGAGAAACTGTATGCGAAGCTGATACTCGCATCATCAAGGCCGGGCGACAGGATTTTCGACCCGTTCATGGGCAGCGGCACATCCGCCGTGGTGGCACGCAAGTTAGGGCGTGTCTTTTGCGGTGTTGAAATCAGCCGCGAATATTGTCTGTTGGCTGCTAAAAGACTGAGGCGCGCCGCTTCTGACAAAACGATACAAGGCTATGCCGACGGCGTGTTCTGGGAACGCAACTCACTGGCAGACAGGCGAAAGGGCAGAATGAACGGAAGCGGGAAATAGTTTGAGTTATCTCCGCATGCAATCCGTTTGTTACGTATAGGCAATCCGTTTGTTTCCCGCGAGTATTTCGTTTCCACACTGTTAATGCCCGGCGACAACGCACCATAGCGCGAATGATTTTACTACTTGCGTCTTAACGCAAAGTAAATTCGGCGGTTTTACCTTGCAATTTCGGCGAATTTACCGAGCAAATTCGGCGGTTTTACCGAGCAAATTCGGCGAATTTACTTTTTTGTCTGCGCCAGATTGCAAATTTGTTTGTCATCATCTTTGCTCGGAAACAGTTGTTTCCTGTTGTGAGTTATTAAGTTAAGAAGCCATTAAGTTAAGGAGTTAATGAGTTAAAACTGTTGTCTTAAATCATTAACTCCTTGAAAATTTATCTTGCAAGTTTGTATATCTCCACCATTTCCTTCTTGCCGAGCCGCTCGAGCGAGCCAATCTTCAATGTCCCTCCCCGGCTGCATTTGTCGGCGAGCACTTCTATCTCTTCGTCGCTGGCGGCGCGTCCTAACAACTCGCTGATGGTGACCGGCATCCCAATCGCGTGCAGGAAATGCTCGAACGCCTGTATTCCTTTCTCCGCAGTCGCTTCCGGCGATGAGAAATCGTTTGTCACGCCCATCACGTTGACTGCAAACTGCACGAAGCGCGGCGTGTGGCGAGGCATCATATACCTTGCCCATGCAGGCCACATCGCGGCGAGCCCTGCTCCGTGTGTCACGCCGAACAGTGCGCTCAGCTCGTGCTCAAGCCGGTGCGTGGCAAAGTCCTTCTCCAGTCCGCACTCCATGAGGTTGTTGTGCGACAGGCTTCCTGCCCACATTATCTGCGCCCTCGCGCGGTAGTCCTCCGGGTTGCGCATCACGTCGAAGGTGCAGTCCTTCACCGTCCGCAGCAGAGCCTCTGCCAGGGAGTCGGTGAGTGTCATGTCCTGATGCTGGCAGAAATAACGCTCCATGGTGTGCATCATTATGTCGGTCGCCCCGGCAGCCGTCTGGTATGGCGGCAGGGTGAATGTCCGTTCTGGGTTCATCACGGCGAAGCGGCACCGGCACAGGTCGTTGTTCACGCCACGCTTGAGCAGCCCCTCGTCCTTCGTTATCACGCTGCTGTCGCTCATCTCGCTTCCTGCGGCGGGTATCGTCAGCACCGCCCCCACAGGCAGCGATGCCTTTGGCGTGGCCTTCCCGTCCCAGAAGTCCCACACGTCGCCGTCATAGCACACTCCGTATGCTATCGCCTTCGACGAGTCGATGACGCTGCCTCCACCCACTGCGAGGATGAAGTCAACGTTCTCCCTGCGGCACAGGGCGATGCCCTTGTGGACCATTGACAGCAGTGGGTTTGGCACCACTCCGCCGAGCTCCACATGCGTTATGCCCTCCTCGTCGAGCAGCCGCAGCAACTTGTCAATCAGTCCGCTCTTCACGGCGCTGCCACCGCCATAATGCACGAGCACTTTCGTGCCTCCATATTTTTTCACCAGGCCCGCAGTCTTCTCTTCCGAGCTGCGGCCAAAAACCACTTGCGTGGGCGAGTAAAAATTAAAATCCTTCATAGCAAAAAATAATGTTACCAATGCAAAAGTATGAAAAATAATCGGAAATGCCATGCGCTTTACCATGTGTTTGGATATAAAAGGGTGTTTGTGTGTGTATTTTTTCCCTTTTTAACTTTTTCGTTTAATAATTAATTGTTACCTTTGCAGCCGATTGTGAAATTGAGAAATATAATAATATTCTAAATCTTTATGAATTTTACTTTGTTGATTACCGTTTTCTTGACGGCTGTCGTTTTGGTGGCAGGGGCGTACGTCATCGCTAAGCTTGTCGGTCCCCGTTCCTACAACAAGGTGAAGGGCGAGCCTTTCGAGTGTGGTATTCCCACGCGCGGCTCGTCGTGGCTGCCTATGTCTGTGGGGTACTACCTATTTGCAATCCTGTTCCTCATGTTCGATGTGGAGACTCTGTTCCTATATCCGTGGGCTGTGGTTGTCGGGCATTATGGCCCGATGGCACTCGTCAGCATCGGGTTCTTCTTGTTGGTACTTGTATTGGGCCTGGCATACGCATGGCGGAAAGGAGTGTTGGAATGGAAGTGAGGAAACCGAAAATAAAGAGCATTCCCTACGCAGAGTTCAAGGACAACGAGGGGCTCGGGAAAATCGTGGAGGAGCTCCACGAGGGTGGCGTGAATGTCGTTACCGGCAACCTCGACCAGATCATCAACTGGGGTCGTTCCAACTCGCTGTGGTCGCTGACGTTCGCCACGAGTTGCTGCGGCATCGAGTTCATGGCCGTCGGCTGCGCCCGGTACGACTTTGCGCGTTTCGGCTTCGAGGTGACCCGAAACTCACCCCGCCAGGCCGACCTGATCATGTGTGCCGGCACGATAACGCACAAGATGGCTCCCGTGCTGAAACGCCTCTACGACGAGATGGCGGAGCCCAAGTATGTCATAGCCGTGGGAGGCTGCGCAATAAGCGGCGGCCCGTTCAAGTCGAGCTACCATGTGGTGAGGGGCATTGACGAGTTCCTGCCGGTGGACGTTTACATACCCGGCTGCCCTCCGCGTCCGGAGGCCATCATGTACGGCATGATGCAGCTGCAGCGCAAGGTGAAGGTGGAGAAGTTCTTCGGCGGCGCAAACCACAAGCAGAATGCCGGGGAACGCGAACTCGGAGTTAGCAACGGCGCACTGATGTACGGAAACAAACCTATCGTCGTGACAGACGTTCCGGAGGATTTCAAGATGGAGCGCGAGGCCGTTGACGGAAAGGCCGTGGCGGCAAGCAAGGAAACTGCCGGTGTCGGACAAAAAACAGAGGAGGCAACGAAATGAAGTTAGACAACATTATATTCGATTTCGACAAGTTTGCCTCAGAGATGGCAAACCTGAAGGAGAAAAAGCACTTCGACTACCTCGTCACGATAGTTGGTGAGGACTTTGGGGAAGAAGGACTGGGGTGCATTTACATCCTTGAGAACACCGGGACAAACGAGCGCGTCAGCGTGAAGATGATTGCAAAACAGGTTGGCGAAGACTATGTGATACCCACTACATATTATATATGGAAGTGCGCCGACCTGCTGGAGCGCGAGGTGTATGATTTCTTCGGGATAAAGTTCCTCGGGCATCCGGACATGCGCCGGCTCTACCTGAGAAGCGATTTCGAGGGCTATCCGTTCCGCAAGGACTACAAGGCCAAGGAGGGCTACTCGCTCGAGGACGACGTGGAGCCGGACTACGGCATGGAGTATTCGCTCACGGAAAACGGCAGGCTGACCGCCAAGCAGAACAAACTGTTCGCCAACGACGACTATGTGGTTAACATCGGCCCGCAGCACCCGTCAACACACGGCGTGCTGAGACTGCAGACAATTGTGGACGGCGAGACGATAAAGAAGATTTACCCACACCTGGGATACATACACCGTGGCATCGAGAAGATGTGCGAGGAATACACTTATCCGCAGACGCTCGCGCTCACCGACCGCCTCAACTACCTCTCGGCGATGATGCACCGCCACGCGCTCGTGGGAGTGATAGAGGAAGCGATGGGCATCGAACTGAGCGACCGCATCAAGTATATCCGCACGATAATGGACGAGCTGCAGCGTATCGACGGACACCTGCTGTACCTCGGCTGCTGCGCACAGGACTTGGGCGCGCTAACCGCATTCCTGTACTGTATGCGCGACCGCGAGCATGTGCTGAACGCCATGGAGGAGACCACCGGCGGGAGGCTCATCCAGAACTACTACCGCATCGGCGGGCTGCAGGACGACATCGACCCGAATTTCGTCGGGAACGTGAAGAAACTCTGCGCGTGCCTCAAGCCGATGATACAGGAATACATGGATGTGTTCGGCGACAACGTCATAACGCACCAGCGTTTCGACAACGTTGGTTTCATGGACAAGGAAAACATCATCAGCTACGGGCTGTCCGGCGCATCGGGACGTGCAAGCAACTGGAAGAACGACGTGCGCAAGAACCACCCTTACGACATGTACGACAAGGTGGAGTGGGATCAGGTGACATGGGACACCTGCGACTCGATGGGACGCTACATGATCCGTATCAACGAAATCAAGCAGAGCATACGGATTATCGAGCAGCTTATAGATAATATACCGGAGGGAGAGTTCTACATCAAGCAGAAGCCAATAATAAAGGTGCCCGAGGGACAGTGGTATTTCTCTGTGGAGGGAACAAGCGGCGAGTTTGGAGTATATCTTGACTCGCGCGGCGACAAGAGCCCGTACCGGCTGAAGCTCCGCCCCATGGGGCTGACGCTGATCGCTGCCATGGACGAGATGCTGCGCGGGTATAAGATTGCCGACCTCATCACAACGGGCGCGGCGCTTGATTTCGTAATCCCGGACATTGACCGCTAATAGGAAACAGATAATAGAAAACAGATAATCGTTATGTTTGACTTTAGTATAGTTACACAATGGTTCGACGGGTTGCTGCGCCAGACACTTGGTCTTGGCGACTTCTGGTCGATATTTATCGAGTGCGTCGTGGTGGGGCTGCTCATTCTCACCGCATACTCGCTCATTGCCATGGTGCTTATATTCATGGAACGCAAGGTGTGCGCCTATTTCCAGTGCCGCCTCGGCCCGATGCGCGTCGGCCCGTGGGGACTGCTGCAGGTGATTGCCGACGTGCTGAAGATGCTCATCAAGGAGATCTTCTTCGTTGACAAGGCCGACAAGTTCCTGTATATCGTCGCGCCGATTTTCGTCGTAGCCGCTTCCGTTGGAACATTCTCGTTCCTCCCGTGGAACAAGGGCGCCGTGATACTCGACTTCAACGTTGGCCTATTCCTCCTCACTGCCATTTCGTCAATCGGCGTCGTGGGAATGTTCATGGCAGGCTGGGGCTCAAACAACAAGTATTCCGTTGTCAGCGCAATGCGTGGCGCGGTGCAGATGATTTCCTACGAGATGTCGCTATGCCTGTGCCTCATCTCCGCCGTGATACTTACGGGTACTATGCAGATGAGCGGTGTCGTCGAGGCGCAGACCGGCCCGTGGCAGTGGCTCATCTTCAAGGGGCACATCCCTGCTATAATAGCATTCCTGGTGTTCCTCGTTGCAGGAAACGCCGAGGCCAACCGTGGCCCGTTTGACCTCGCGGAGGCAGAGAGCGAGCTCACGGCAGGCTACCACACCGAGTATTCAGGTATGGGATTCGGCTTCTACTACCTTGCCGAGTACCTCAACCTTTTCGTAATATCCGGCATCGCTGCGGCAGTGTTCCTCGGCGGATGGGCGCCAATAAACATCGGTGTCGCGGGATTCGACAATGTTATGGATGCGATCCCCGGTTTTGTTTGGTTCTTCGGCAAGACTTTCCTCGTGGTATGGCTGCTGATGTGGGTTCGCTGGACGTTCCCCCGTCTGCGCATCGACCAGATACTTAAATTAGAGTGGAAATATCTCTTGCCACTTTCTCTCATCAACATCGTGCTGATGACCGTCATAGTGGCCTTGGGCGCATATATTAAATAAGGAGCAGGATATGGAAAACAACAAATCATATTTCGGAGAGATTGGCAACGCCCTGAAGACCCTTTTCGTCGGGATGAAGACGACCCTGAAGGAGTATTTCACGCCTAAGTCAACCGAGCAATACCCCGAGAACCGCAAGACGACGCTGCATGTTGCGCAGAGACACCGCGGGCGGCTTGTGTTCAAGCGCAACGAGGACGGCACATACAAGTGCACCGCTTGCACGATGTGTGAGAGGGCGTGTCCCAACGGCACGATAAAGATTGTGTCTGAGATGGTTACTAACGAGGAGACGGGAAAGAAGAAGCGCGTGCTGCGCGACTACCGCTACGACCTCGGCGACTGCATGTTCTGCCAGCTGTGCACCAATGCCTGCAATTTTGATGCAATAGAGTTCACGAACGATTTCGAGAACGCGACTTTCGATCGCGACGCCCTCGTGCTGCATCTCGACAAGGAGGTATACAAGGGAGGGTCCCTCCCCAACCTCATCGATGGCGGCGCACCGATGGAAATAGGTAAGTTTAATACTAAAAAGAAGTAAAGAGAAATGGCCAATATAATAGTATTCGCAATTCTCGCTGTGGTAATCCTCGTTTCAGCCATACTTTGTGTTACCACTAAGCGTATAATGAGGGCGGCGACGTTCCTGCTGTTCGTGCTGTTCGGTGTGGCGGGTCTGTATTTCCTGCTCGGCTACACCTACCTCGGTGCCGCACAGATTTCAGTGTATGCCGGTGGCGTTATGATGATTTACATCTTCGCCATCCAGCTGGTCAGCAAGCGCACCCTGCAGGGACTCGTGGAGCACTTAAAGGGAAGCCGCGTGGCTTTCGGATCGCTTGTTGCCCTCGCGGGACTTGTCACCGTAGTGACTGTGTTCCTTAAAAATCAGTTTATCAATAATTTCGCAAAACTTCCCGATGTGGAGTTCAGCGTTGAGGAAATCGGAAAGCAACTCGTCGGTGCCGGAAAGTACGGGTATGTGCTTCCGTTCGAGTTCATCTCGGTGTTCCTGCTGGCATGTATCATCGGTGGTATTGTAATTTCAAGAAAGGGTTAGGCTATGATGGTACCAGTGGAATGTTATTTCGGTTTGTCAGCACTGTTGTTCTTCATCGGTGTGTTCGGCTTCATATCTCGCCGGAACCTTATTGCTATGCTCATCTCTGTTGAGCTGATACTTAACTCTGTGGATATAAACTTCGCCGCGTTCAACCGAATACTTTATCCGGGAATGCTCGACGGTTTCTTCTTCACACTATTCTCGATCGGCGTAAGCGCTGCAGAATCGGCAGTCGCAATCGCTATAATTATA
Source organism: uncultured Prevotella sp. (assembly GCA_900548585.1). Taxonomy (GTDB): domain Bacteria; phylum Bacteroidota; class Bacteroidia; order Bacteroidales; family Bacteroidaceae; genus Prevotella. Next base: position 11,433 of record URLI01000015.1, read on the forward strand.
AATGTCTTCCGCAATTTCAGAAGCGACTCGGTTGACAGCATCAAAGAACTTAGAAATTAATATCATTAAGAATTCAGAACATCATTATGGATTACAGCTATTCTTTCTTGATACTGCTTCTGCCGCTGCTTTCGTTCATCATCATTGGACTTGCGGGCATGAAGATGTCTCATAAGGTGTCAGGGCTCATCGGCACCGCGTCTGTAGGCGTGGTCACGGTGCTGTCATACTACACCGCATTCGTATATTTCACTGCCGACAGGGTGGGCGAGGTCTTCCAGACCATCGTTCCCTACAACTTCACATGGCTGCCATTAGGCAGGCTGCATTTTGACATCGGCATACTCCTCGACCCGATTTCGGTGATGATGCTTATTGTCATCTCGACGGTGAGTTTCATGGTTCACATCTATTCGTTCGGATACATGCACGGCGAGAAAGGCTTCCAGCGTTACTACGCTTTCCTTTCGCTCTTCACCATGTCGATGCTCGGACTTGTGCTGGCGACCAACATATTCCAGATGTACCTCTTCTGGGAGCTTGTGGGTGTCAGCTCATACCTGCTCATCGGTTTCTACTATCCCACGCATGCTGCGGTCGCCGCATCGAAGAAGGCGTTCATCGTCACCCGCTTTGCCGACCTCTTCTTCCTCATCGGCATCCTGTTGTTCGGCTATTACACGCAGTCGTTCAGTTTCAGTTTCGCCGGTGATATAGTTATGGGGCAGGGCACAGAGGCGTTCATTCCCTCTGATGTGGCAAGGGCTGTTGCTGCCGGGGGCTTCATCATCCCTACCGCGCTGGTGCTTATGTTCATCGGAGGCGCCGGCAAGTCTGCTATGTTCCCGCTGCACATCTGGCTTCCCGACGCAATGGAAGGCCCGACACCTGTCAGCGCGCTCATACACGCTGCAACGATGGTCGTCGCCGGAGTGTTCCAGGTGGCACGCATGTTCCCGTTGTGGATGCAATATGCCCCGGAGCAGTTGAGCATCATCGTTGTCATAGGCGCTTTCACCGCTTTCTATGCCGCTGCCGTGGCTTGTGCCCAGAGTGACATAAAGCGCGTGCTGGCGTTCTCGACAATATCGCAGATTGCGTTCATGATGGTCGCGCTCGGCGTTTCCATGCCCGGGATTCACGGCGAGGTGCTTGACAACCACGCCCAGCTGGGCTACATGGCATCCATGTTCCACCTGTTCACGCACGCCATGTTCAAGGCCTGTCTGTTCCTTGGTGCAGGCTGTATCATACATGCTGTTCACTCAAACGAGATGGAGTACATGGGAGGCCTGCGCAAATACATGCCTATAACGCATATCACGTTCCTCATCTCCTGCCTTGCAATTTCTGGAATACCGTTCTTCTCGGGCTTCAGCTCAAAGGACGAGATAATGTCCGCCTGCTTTGCCTACAGCCCGCTGTGCGGCTGGTGGATGACCGGTGTCGCAGCCATGACGGCATTCTATATGTTCCGTCTGTACTATGGGATATTCTGGGGAACGGAGAACAACGCGGCTCACGCAGAGCATACTCCGCACGAGGCCCCGCTCACTATGACAATACCTCTGATTGTGCTAAGTGTTATAACAGTCGGTGTCGGAATATACACCACACTCGCTGGCTTCCTTGGGTGGGACGGCAGTTTCGGCAGTTTCGTGACGGCCTCCGGCAAGGAATATACAATTCATTTCGACACCCAGACGGCAATCGTCTCAACGGTAATAGCGATTTGCGCCATAGCGCTTGCAACCTATATATATAAAGGTGAGAAGCAACCCATTGCCGACCGCCTGTACAAGACGTTCCCGCGTCTGCACCGTGCCGCCTACAAGCGTTTCTACATGGACGAGGTGTGGATGTTTGTGACGCATAATATAATATTCCGCTTCTTCTCGCACCCGATTGCATGGTTCGACCGTCACTGTGTTGACGGGACACTGAATTTCATGGCATGGGGAACCAACGAGGCTGGAGAGGCACTCCGCCCGTGGCAGAGCGGCGATGTGCGGCAGTATGCAGTGTGGTTCCTCACGGGGTCCGTGGCGCTTGCACTGATATTGCTGGCAATATAAAACATTAAAATAGTAAATTGTTGAATAGTAAACACAATTATGTCTATATTAACATTATTCGTAGTTATCCCCGCCCTGATGTTGCCCGGGCTTTGGCTGGCCCGCAACGATAATCAGGTGCGCGGCGTGATGGTTGCTGGTTCCTCGTGCTTGCTGGCATTGTCGATATGGCTGACAATAGATTTCATACTGGCCCGTGCCGGTGGAGATACCAGCGTGATGCTGCACACATACGCCATCGACTGGTTCAGGCCGCTCAACATACAGTATGCAGTGGGCGTTGACGGCATATCGGTGGTCATGTTGCTCCTCTCGAGCGTAATCGTGTTCACCGGAACGTTCGCCTCGTGGCAGCTTCAGCCAATGAAAAAGGAGTATTTCCTATGGTTCACGCTCCTTTCAACCGGTGTCTTCGGGTTCTTCATCTCGGTTGACATGTTCACCATGTTCATGTTCTATGAAGTGGCGCTCATACCGATGTATCTTCTCATCGGCGTGTGGGGCAGCGGCAACAAGGAGTATGCGGCAATGAAACTCACGCTGATGCTCATGGGCGGTTCGGCACTTCTCATCCTCGGCATCCTCGGCATCTATTACTTCAGCGGTGCGACGACGATGAACGTCAATGAGATTGCCGCCATGCACAACATCCCGGTTGCGATACAGAAGGTGTTCTTCCCGTTCGTCTTCATCGGTTTCGGTGTTCTTGGCGCACTCTTCCCGTTCCACACGTGGAGTCCCGACGGTCATGCCTCGGCCCCGACGGCAGTGTCAATGCTTCATGCCGGCGTGCTTATGAAGCTCGGAGGCTACGGCTGTTTCCGCATAGCCATGTTCCTGCTTCCCGATGCCGCGCGTGAGCTGGCATGGATATTCCTAATCCTGACGACAATATCGGTCGTATACGGGGCATTGTCGGCATGTGTGCAGACCGACCTCAAGTACATCAACGCATACTCATCGGTGTCGCACTGCGGACTGGTGCTCTTCGCGCTGCTTATGATGACAAGGACCGCATGCACGGGAGCAATCCTGCAGATGCTTTCCCACGGACTTATGACAGCACTCTTCTTTGCCCTCATCGGTATGATTTACGGCCGCGCCCACACCCGTGACGTGCGCTATCTCGGTGGGCTTATGAAGATAATGCCGTTCCTCGCCGTAGGATATGTAATCGCCGGTCTTGCCAACCTCGGTCTTCCGGGCTTCTCTGGCTTCATTGCCGAGATGACGATATTCGTCGGTTCGTTCGAGAACGCCGACACCTTCAGCCGTGTATGCACCATCATCGCTTGCTGCTCGATCGTCATCACGGCAGTCTATATCCTGCGCGTCGTCGGCAAGATACTGTTCCAGAAACTGCAGTATCCGCACATGGAGACGGTCAAACTGACCGATGCCACATGGGATGAGCGGTTTGCGGTGATATGTCTCATCGCCTGTGTCGCAGGTCTTGGCATGTTCCCGATGTGGGCAAGCCAGGTAATCGACAGTGGAGTGGGTAACGTTTTGTCTAACATCTTAACCGCCAGCATCTAATTATGGGATACAGTCAATTTCTCAACATGATTCCAGAGGCAACGCTCGTTGCCATTCTGATTATAGCCTTTGTGGCAGACTTCGCATCGTCGAAGACTGAACGCCGCAGTTGGTTCAACCCGCTGATGTGCCTGCTTCTGCTCGCACAGACAGTGGTAAGTTTCCTGCAAAAAGACCCTGCCACGGCATTCGGCGACATGTATGTCACCACCGCTGCTGCCAATGTGATGAAAACCATCCTTGCGGCTGGAACACTAATTGTCGTGATACAGGCAAGACAGTGGCTCTCGCGTGAGGACACGGCCTTCAAGGAGGGCGAGTTCTATATGCTCGTGGTTTCAACCCTGCTCGGCATGAACATGATGATTTCGTCAGGACATTTCCTCATGTTCTTCCTCGGGCTTGAGATGGCGAGTGTGCCGATGGCATGCCTCGTCGCGTTGGACAAGTACCGCCACAACTCGGCGGAGGCCTCAGCCAAGTATATCCTAACCGCAACGTTCTCAAGTGGTGTGATGCTTTATGGTATCTCCATGCTTTACGGTGCTACCGGACATCTTTATTTCGGTGATTTCACGAATGCGCTAATTGGCAATGACCATCTCACACTGTGCATTGTCGGACTTGCGTTCTTCTTCAGTGGCCTGGGCTTCAAGATAAGTCTCGTGCCGTTCCATTTCTGGACTGCCGACACTTACCAGGGCGCGCCGACCACCGTTACCGGTTACCTTAGCGTAATATCAAAGGGTGCCGCAGCATTCGCGCTCTGCACCATATTGATGAAGGTGTTTGCCCCGATGATGGAATACTGGGAGTACATTCTCTACATCGTCATCGTGCTCAGTATCACCATCGCCAACCTCTTCGCGATACGCCAGAAGGAACTCAAGCGCTTCATGGCGTTCAGTTCAATCTCGCAGGCCGGCTACATCATGCTTGCCGTTGTGGGAGCGAGCCAGTATGGCGTTGCGGCACTCAGTTACTATGTGCTGGTGTATGTCGCAGCCAACCTTGCCGTGTTCACCGTCATTGGTGCCGTAGAGGAAAACAACGGAGGCAGGACGGACATGCGTGCCTACCATGGCTTCTATTCCAAGAACCCTAAGCTGGCGTTCCTTATGACGCTTGCCCTGTTCTCACTCGCCGGAATACCGCCCTTCGCCGGAATGTTCTCGAAGTTCTTCGTCTTCATGGCAGCGGCAGAGCAAGGCTCAGTGTTGGCATACGTCGTAGTGTTCATCGCCTTGCTTAACACGGTGGTGTCGCTTTACTACTACCTGCTCATAGTCAAGGCCATGTATATCCGCCAGACAGAGAACCCATTGCCCACGTTCCGCACAGATCTTGGCACGCGCATTGCGCTTGCCGTATGCACGGCAGGCATAATGCTAATAGGCATCTGCTCGTGCATATACGACTGGATATTTGCTGCAGCGGCATAAGGAGCAGTACATCATACAATACTCAAATGCGGAAATATCCATTCTGGATTTCCGCATTTGTTGTTGATGTTCTGTTGTCTTGGTGTTGATTGTACACACAGATAAACAATTAAAAGACAGTAATATGAAAAAACTACTAATTTCCATCGCTATGATGCTTTTTGCTATAACCATGCAAGCACAGAGCATCAGCCATGTAGAGACAACCGGGCATTGGTACTACGTATATAATCAGGACGGAAAGAAGATCAAGACACTTAGCAGCACTATCGGTGAACTGCAAGGTTTCTGTTCATCGTTTTTAATTGTGAAAAGCGGTTCATGGTACTATATCTATGACTCAAAAGGGAACAGAACGAAGACTTTGAGTGTATCGACGGTCGGGAAAATCCTGTCGGTCAGTGGCGACACATTCACCAGCCAGGTTGGCTCGTGGATTTACGTTTGGAACAAGGAAGGAAAAAGGGTCGGCACGAGGTCAGCACATTGAGCCTCACGACATTGTCGCTGTTTATCCCCCAACCGGTCAAATTAGATATTGCAAAGCAAAATGCAGGGCTGTGCTGTAATAAACACAGCCTCTTTTTTCTATGTTGGACGGCAAATATTGGATGCTTACGATGAAATGGGAAAATCAGTGTTGTGATGACTGATTGGGGCTTATTGTGCAAATCCGATTGACTGCCACACCATGACCTCTTGCGGTGGCGTGCCGCTTCACGCCTGTTTACATGAAATTGGGAGGCAACGCCCGCGTTGAGTGCTTGCCTCCCAATTACTTCTGATGCCGCTTAGGTTATGCGGAGCCTATCTTTTGATGAACTTGCGTACTGCATCATCGGTCTTTATTATGTACATGCCATTTGGCAGGTTTGTCATGTCAATAATCATGTTGCCCATTGCATCAGCGCTTGCCTTGCCTACTGTTGCTCCATTGGCATTGACTATGCTCGCGTTGCTGTTTGCCTTTGTCCCAAAGACATGCAGAATGTTGCCGTGGAAAGACATTCCTGACCATTGTTTTGTTACTTCACCAATCCCTGTTGCAGTGCCTTCATATTCGGTGAAAGTGTTGTCCTCCGGGTTCAAGTCGTAAACATTCCAACCCTTTTCCCTTGCCATTTTCACGTTCACGTCCGTGGCAGTGTTTCGTTCCGTGTCACCTTGATTGCTTGCGATATAGAAGAGCTTTCCGTCCTTTGTCGGGACGTTCGGCAGGGAGTTGAAGAAATCGTCATTGTTCTTTTTCACGTTCATGCCGCAGCAAACCATAAGTATGTTGTTGAGTTTGCCGTCAGGAGCAACGATAATCTTGTTGAGGTTTGTTGTTCCCTCACAAGCCAATGTTTCCAACTCCTTGTTATTAGACACGTTTATTGAGCTCAGGAAATAGCTGTGTCCGCATCTCAGTGTCTTCAGAGCGGGGTTGTTTGATGTTTCTATCTCGCCGAGATAAATGTTGTTCTCGCAGTTCAGCGTCTCGAGCAAAGGGTTTTCTGTCACGTTGAAGCTTAGGATTTGGTTGTTGCTGCAGTCGAATTCCTTGAGTGCCGGGCATTTGCTCATGTTCATTTGCTTTAATGCGTTGCCCTTGCATGTCAGTTTCGAAAGGGTTTCGCTGCTCAGGTCAAGCGATGTGACGTTGCTGTTTCGTATGCTGAGCGTTGTTATCTCGCCGTCAATGCTTCCGGCACCTCCTATAACCTTGTAGGCGTGGTGTGTCTTTCCGTCAAACACCTTTGTCTCTTCCAGTTCATCGATGCCCTCTTGCGTCAATTCCCCGTTTGCCTCGGCGTAGACGTAAATCGTGTCTCCGATGTTCTGTGTCACGAAAGTCACGGCTTTCAGCGTTGCGTCAGAACCCTCGTATGGAACGCCGTCTCCGTTGTTGACCACGCCACCCTGGTAGTCGGTCACGTTGTATTGCTTTTCCATTGCAATAATCACGTCACTTTTCAGTGCGACGTTCTCTTCGTAAGGGTCAGTCGTATCTATGCATACAAAGAAACTGTAGCCGGGGTCGTTGGCATTTGCGAGCGAGTTCACCAGTTCCGTCATCTTCTCTCCCTTTATCTTGTTGGAGTGACAGTAGAGATAGTAGAATCCTGCCGTCTGGTGGCTGCAGTCCAGTTCTGTTATGTTGTTGTCAGACACATCGAGGAATGTCATTTTAGTGTTATGGCTGATGTCGATTGTCGTCAGGTTGTTCGAGCCTATGTTGAGTTCCTCAAGGTTTGGGCAGTTTGATAAGTCGATGCTTCCTATCTTGTTGTAGCCGACGTAGAGTATTTTGAGCGACGGCATCTTTGTCACGTCAATGCTCGTTATGCTCTTTTTCATGTTTACGAATTTCTTCACCTTTCCCTTCACCTTGACTGTCTGTGAGGTAAGAATGTAGGTCTGCAGATTCTTGAACTCGCCTTCCAATCCTTCCAATACGATTTTTTCGTCTTTGGATTCCGGCACGATTGAAATTGTCACCTTAGACCCGATGGGCTTGTCGATGGTGAATGTCATTTCATACCCTTCTGTCTGTGCGTAAGCCTTTGAGAAAATGGCAGTCAGGATGACCAGCACAGTTGTTGTAAGTAGTTTTTTCCTTTTCATATCATCAGTTTTTTTTGTTTTGCAGCACATTGTTTTTAATTTACGGAAGAATGATTTTTTTGCTTCTGCTTGTGTCGTGCAGTGGTATTTTTCGCTTTGGTGCCGCAATGCAAAGTGATAAAATAAGACTAACGACATCGGAACATGCTCGTAAAACCACGCCCGTCACATTTTCAGTGTTCATCACTATTAGTGGCGTGAGCTGTTCGTCAAGGGCTTAATGTATATTGTGGGTGCAAAGTTAAACATATCCTCTGACAATCATTGCTGTACGCCACAAAAAAACGATGGAATTTTCGTATTATCCACCAACCCGGTCATTACAACACTTATTTTCCCATTTCTTCTTGGCAGTACCGCTACCCGGCTGCTATAGCCGCTTGCCGGCATCTTGCCCTTGTTTTTTTTCTTGGCGCAGCCCGCCACGCCTGAAAAAACAACAACCAATCTGCCTGGACGACCGACTGCAATCAGGCCTGGATATGATGACCAGTTTTGGTCCAAGCCTTGCGGTACTTTCTCAGAGTTGCCCCCGGCTTTCTAATTGAAGAAGTTCCACGACACTCCCAGTCGCAGTATGCGCTCGTTGAGCGGATAGTGCGGTGTCAGGAAATAGTTGCGGCTGCCCGATCCGGCGTTCACATGGCTCATCATCACGAAGAAGCGCGTGTGCTTGAGGTGCATGTTGGCGTAGATGTTGATGATGGGGTAGTTGCCGGTCTGCACGCGCTGCCCTCCGTTCTCCTGCACGGCGAACTGCCCCAGCGACGGACTGTAGTCAGGCGCGTAGTACTTGGTGAAATAGCGCAGGTCTGCCCCGACGTTGCACCGCAGCACCTTTGCAATCTTGAAATCCAAGTACAGGTTCGTGTATATGTTCAGCGCAGGCACCGGCAGCACGTCGGCGTTGCTCGATGTCTGGTATGTCAGCACTGTTTCCCAGTTGACCGGTCCGAAACGTAAGTCCTGCGACACTTGCACCGTCAGCATGCTGATGTTGCCGCCGTGCTGCCTCACGGCAATGCTGTTTCCCGTCCTCAGGAACTTGTCGGTGATGTTATATTTCAGTCCGAAGTAAGTGTAGTTCTTCAGCGTCTCGGCTGCCACTCGCAGCATCGTTCCTGTCTTCTTCAGCGTCAGTCGTCCCTCGATGCGCGTCCTTGTTTCCTTCGGCATGTCGTCGTTGTCCCACCAGTGCCGCCGCGCGTGGTAGTGGCGGTAGTAGAACGTCGGGTTCATCCTGTGGAAGTATGCGTTTGCCGCAAGGCTCACCGTGTCTCCGAACAGAGCGAAGTTCACGTCAGCCGCCGCGTCTATCTTCAGTTGTCCGGCATCCTCGCCGGCAAGCCACGTCTCGCCCGTCACGTCATAGTGCAATGTCCGCCCCGCCGTCTTGCTCAACTGTCCTCCGATGCTCAGCGTGTGCTCGTTGTATGTTGCCGTCCCGCCACCGGTGTCCGGCAGTGTGAAGTGCCGCAGGTCTGACGTGGCGAAAGCCTTCAGCCCTGCCTTCGCCCATTTATTGAATCCCTCGAGCAGAGCTATGGCCACGGTGTTCTTCAGTTCGTAGTGCGTTGTCTTGTCATACAGGGAGTCGCCCTGTGCTGCCCCGGTTCCTTTGTGGTCTTCGGCATAGTAGTTCTCCGGTGTTTCGTAGGCCTGGAATATGCGGCGGTAGTTGTCGAGTTTCATTGTGTGGATGAAGCTTGTCACGGGGACATATTCGTTTTTCATCCATTCGCCCGCTTCTTCCTGCTTCCTGCTTTCCGCCATCAGGCTGTCTGCCATTGCCCTGCTCGTCACGCTTACCCGTCCCTGCGTGCCTGTGCCCACGCTGTCTTTAGGTTGGTTTCCTGCAATCTTGGCGCCGTCCGGCCGTCCTGCGAAAGACACCTTATTGTCAAACTCTTCCTCGTTGAAATCGCGTCCCTCCTGTTTCGCCTTCCTCCTTTCCTTTTCCTTCGCTTTCTCCGCCTCGTTCTCCCTCTTTGACTCCATCGCGAATTTCTTTGCCTTTATTTCCTCCTCTGTCATCGGCACCTTGCGGTTGAACCCCACGTTGTACCGGTGCGACAGGAAAACGTGCTGGTTGTCATTGCGGTTCCAGTTTCTCGACAGCACGGTCGGAATCTCGTTTGTGCGGAAATTGTCATCGAACAATTCCGGGTGGGTGATGTATCTGTCGTCCGTTATTCCTCCGTTCTCAGTCACTTTCTCGTGATTTGTCGATAACAGCACATGCGCCTGGTATCTGTCGCCGAGATACGAGCCGTACATGGTGTAGTTGAAGTGGCTCGCCGCCTGTTCCTGGTAGTATCCCCTGCCATACAGGTAGTCGAACTTGAATCCCACGTCAAGTCTTTTCCCCGCATTCACCGCGAACAAGGCTTTCAGGTGATCTTCGCCGTTCGTCCTGTCGCCTGCGGTGTTGTACGACAGGTTTGTAATCGGCGACAGTGTGCGTGTGAAGTGGAACTGCGACGTCTGTTTCATGAAATAGTCATACGGCTGCATGAAGATGAACTGCGCGCTCTCGTCGCGGTCGGCGAATATGCGGTTCTGGCGCGGCGCGCCGAGGTTTCCGAGACTGTTGTACTCGCCCTGCTGCCCGGTGTTGAACACCGAGTTCATGTAATTGTGCTGCATGGTGTCCGGCACGGCGTCTTTCCTGTCGCCGAAGCGTTCGTCTATGGTCCACACCCACAGTCCCCTCGGTATGACCTTCTTGCCCCTGCCGAGCGAGTCAGACTTGTTCGCCTTCTGCCCAGGCAGCCTGATCTCCCCGTCATCGTTGATTGTCGTGAAGTCGTCCTGTGCCAATCCCCTTGTTGCCGCCGTCACCAGCAACAGCATGATAATGAGAACCCTGTTCATCTGTTATTTCATCACTCGGAAGATACATTCCACAAACTTCAGCGCCATTGCCCCTAACACAATGTAAGTGCCTGTGTCCCTGTTACCAAAAAAGTAGATGCACATGCCTGCTATGGCACCGAGTATGAAGATGCTGTTCAGCCAGTTGCGCAACACGAAAAACCTGTCAGGGTCTTTTTCCCTGCGGTGTATGCGGTGTGTGACGCGCTTTGCAAGTCCCTCTTCTTGGTTTTCGGTATTTATCTCCTCTTGATTTTCCATTCCGTTAATATTCATTGCCGTGTAATCTCTTTTCCTCGGCAAAGTTAGCAAATAAAGTCGGTTATCAGTCCTTTCATCTGCTTTTTTACATATTTTTTATTAGTTGCGGTGTTTCTCGATGGTTTACACAAGCAAGCGAAAGACCTTTTTTAGTCAAGAAAACATCAATGATTTTCAGTTTTTGAACTTTGTTTATTTATGCGTGATTGCAAATAAATATCCGCTTCCAGTCTGCGGAGTTTGCGATTCGATACCTTTTACCTTGCGATTGGTATGCTTTCGCACTCCATTTGGTACTGAACTGGGAGGCGATTCGATACCAATCGCAACCTAAAAGCATACCTTTTGCAAATTCAGTAGACGAAAACGAGAATGCATTTGTAAAGGAAAGAGAAAACGGCTCGTTTTAAGGCTCTGTGAGCGTTGATTTGTGTCGCGGTGGACAGTTCTTCCACCGGCACTATTACAGAAGGGCATGCGACACCGTATATTAATGCAAAAAGTCAATGGCGTTTTTTAATCAAAATCTCTAATTGCTGACTTTGGTTTATGGGGCAGGACAAAGGTTGCGGTGCTTGCACATTTGCCTGCGCTATTCCTCGTCTTCCAACAGTCCTTTCAGCCTTATTATCTCGTCGCGGTACTGCGCGGCCTGTAGGAAATCAAGTTCCTTAGCCGCCTTTTTCATCAGGATGGCAGTGTCATCGATACTTTTCTCTATCTGTTTCCGGCTCATCTTGCGCATTATCGGGTCGGCGACCATTTCCAGTCTGTCCTTCTCGATATAAGGTCTGTAAGCCTTGGCTTTCGGTGTGTCTGCGTTATCCTCTCCTCCATGTCTCACGAGCAGGTTGCTGTCGATGGCCTTTACAATCTGTTTCGGCGTTATGCCGTGCTCCTCGTTGTATTTCAACTGCTTGGTGCGCCGCCGCGTTGTCTCGTCGATGGTCTGCCTCATGCTTTTCGTTATGGTGTCGGCATACATTATCACCTTTCCGTTCACGTTGCGCGCCGCGCGTCCTGCCGTCTGTGTCAGCGAGCGGTGCGAGCGCAGGAAGCCCTCCTTGTCGGCGTCAAGTATTGCGACGAGCGACACCTCCGGCAGGTCGAGGCCCTCGCGCAGCAGGTTCACCCCGACAAGCACGTCGAAAGTCCCCTGCCGCAGGTCGGTCATTATCTTCACGCGGTCGAGTGTCGCCACGTCGCTGTGTATATAGTTTGCCCTCACGCCGTTGTTTAGCAGGTATTCTGTCAGTTCCTCCGCCATTCTCTTCGTCAGCGTTGTCACAAGCACACGCTCGTCGTGCTTGCACCGCTCCACAATCTCGTCCATAAGGTCGTCTATCTGGTTCTCGCTCGGTCGCACCTCAATCTCCGGGTCCAACAGTCCCGTGGGGCGTATCACCTGTTCCACCACGACGCCGCCCGCCTCGTTCAGTTCGTAGTCGGCGGGTGTCGCCGAGACATAGATCACCTGCTTCGTCATCGCCTGGAACTCCTCGAACTTCAGTGGCCTGTTGTCGAACGCGGCAGGAAGCCGGAAGCCATACTCCACGAGGTTCGTCTTTCGCGCGCGGTCGCCGCCGTACATCGCGCTGATCTGCGGCACGCTCACATGGCTCTCGTCAATCACGAGCAGGAATTCCTCCGGGAAGAAGTCGAACAGGCAGTATGGCCTCTCGCCCGCCTTCCTGCCGTCGAAGTAACGGCTGTAGTTCTCTATTCCCGAGCAGTGTCCCAGTTCCTTTATCATCTCCATGTCATACTCCACCCGCTCCTTTATCCTCTGCGCCTTCATCGTGTCGCCGATGCCTTTGAAGTATTCCACGCGCTCCACGAGGTCGTCCTGTATCATGCGTATTGCCGACGCTGTCTGTTCCTTCGACGTGACGAAGAGGTTTGCCGGGTAAATCTGGTATTCCCCGAAGCGCGCCGTGCTGTGGTATGTCACGGAGTCCAATTCCTCGATGCTGTCTATCTCGTCGTCCCACCACGACACCCTCAGCACGTTGTCGCTGTATGCCATGAACACGTCAACCGTGTCTCCCTTGACTCGGAAGTTGCCGCGCTTCAGTTCTATGTCATTTCTGACGTATAGTGCGTCAACCAGTTGCCTGAGGAACATGTTGCGGTCCAGCCGCTGCCCTTTCCTTATCGCAATCACGCTGTTTGCCATCGCCACTGGTCCCCCCATGCCGTAGATGCACGACACCGACGACACCACCACCACGTCTTTCCTTCCCGAGAGCAGCGCCGACACCGCCGACAGCCGCAGCCGGTCGATTTCCTCGTTTATCGAAAGATCCTTCTCGATGTATGTGTCAGTCTGCGGCAGGTAGGCCTCCGGCTGGTAGTAGTCGTAGTAACTGACATAATACTCCACGGCGTTCTCCGGGAAGAAGCCCCTCATCTCCTGGTACAGCTGCGCCGCCAGGGTCTTGTTGTGGCTAAGGATGAGTGTCGGGCGTTGCACGTTTGCAATCACGTTTGCCACGGTGAACGTCTTGCCGGAACCGGTCACGCCGAGCAGCACCTGTGCCTTGTCGCCGCGCAGCACTCCCTCTGTCAGTTGGCTTATCGCCTCCGGCTGGTCTCCGGTGGGTTCATATTGCGATGTCAGTTTGAAATCCATTCCGCAAAGTTACTCAAAATCCGGGTTATTGGCAAACGTTTTAAATGATAAACTTGCCATTCCGTTTTTTTTCACTAACTTTGTGGCTGACATTAAACAGATGACGCGATGTATGCCAGACATTATGACGAGAAGCAGCGCGAGGTGATTGCCGCACAGCGTGGCTACCACCTCGTGCTTGCTCCGCCGGGGTGCGGCAAGACGGAGGTGCTCGCCGAGCGCATCATGCAGGCGCACGGGCAGGGGGTGGACTATGGCGACATGCTCTGCCTGACGTTCACCAACCGTGCATCGCGGGGTATGCGCGAGAGGATTGAGAAGATGGCTGGCGGAAACGTGGACGAGCTTTTCGTCGGCAACATACACAAGTTCTGCTCGCAGTTCCTTTTTGACAACGGCGTGCTGCCGCTGGAAACATCGATACTCGACGAGGACGACGGGATAAGCATAATCGCCGACTTCCTGCAGCAAGACGAGATGGAGGTGCAGGGGGACTCCAAGATGCGCCACAGGTATTCCACGATAGTCAACCTACAGCACTTCATGCACCAGTATGCCGGAGACTATCCGCGCGGACTGATGGTGCATGGGGAGGACGTGAACGCCAAGGCACTGAAACAGATATGCGCGATAACGGAAAAAGAGTTCTCGCGCGGAAGCATATCGGAGATATACCGCAACATCGACGAATATTGCCTGCGCGCGGAACTGAACCGCAACGGCGAGATACAGAACTTCGTGCGCATGATGGCGGCCGCGCGGCACTATGAGGAATACAAGCGGATGAACAACCTCGTCGACTTTGCCGACCTGCTGCTCCTCGCGTATGACACGCTGCGGGACGGGGAGGCAGGCAGGCGGTACGGCTGGATTCAGATTGACGAGGTGCAAGACCTCAGTCCGCTGCAACTTGAGATAATCGACCTCGTGACCGACCGCCGCTCGCCGGCGGTGATGTACCTCGGCGACAGCCAGCAGTCGATATATTCCTTCATGGGCGCGAAGAGCGAGACGCTGAACATGCTCGCGCGACGCTGCACCGTACACAACCTGTACACCAACTACCGCTCGCCGAAGTATCTCCTCGACGTGTTCAACACCTACGGTCACGAGATGCTGGGCATAGACGGGCAACTGTTGCCGCAGACAGCATACGAGGCAGAGCAGCAACCCGGTGACCTTCTCATAAGGTGCTCCGACAACAGCATTGACGAGCAGCAGGACGCGGCGGAACTCGCCAAGCGGATAAGCGAGCGGTTCGCAGGCGAGACGGTGGCGGTGGTGGTGAGTTACAACAGCGAGGCGGACGACATAAGTGCGCGGCTGACAAACCTCGGGGTGAACCATTTCAAGGTGTCCGGGCGTGACCTGTTCTCCGAACCGGTGGTGAAACTGCTGCTCGCACATTTTGGTGTGGTGACTGGCGAGCACAACTTCCTCGCATGGTCGCGCATACTGGCAGGCATAAACGCCGCCAGGTCCCACTCGGAGGCGCGCGACATAGTGCGCAACCTCGCCACAAATGGCATGACACCGGCCGACCTAATGCGCGACGACGGCATAACGTCGCTGCAGGAGTTCCTCCAGGCATACTCGCACGATGACATAGTGGTGTTCGACACCGAGACGACGGGGCTTTCAGTAGAGGAAGACGATGTCGTGCAGATTGCTGCCGTGAAGCTGCACCGTGGAACGCTGGTGGAAGGGTCGGAGCTCAACGTTTTCATGCGCACTGACCGCGAGATACCGCGTATGCTCGGCGACACGCCGAATCCGCTCGTCGGGGAATACCGCAGGCGCGAGTTGGCGGAGGCCGGCGACGGGCTGCGGCGTTTCCTCGACTATGCCGCCGGCTGCGTGCTGCTCGGGCATAACTCCGCCTATGACTACCACATAATGGACAACAACCTGCGCCGCCGCTGCGGCATAACCGATTTCGCGCAGCGTTTCCCGCGATGCCTCGACACGCTGCACATCGCACGCATCGTCAGCCCGAGGCTGCGCAGCCACAAGTTGAAGGACCTCATAGTGGAGTTCGGCATAGAGGGCGAGAACTCACACCTTGCCAATGATGACATAATGGCAACATGGCACCTGGCGGAGCATTGCTTCCGCGAAGGCAGGCATATTGCAGAGCGGCAGGTGGAAATGCCTATAAAGTACAGGCGTGCGGCAACGCGCCTGCGGCAGGTGTACAAACCACTCTACGACCACGCCCGCTCACTTCTGTACGTGGAACGTGGCGGCGAGGGCTCGACCCTGCTTGCCGAGTGGCGGCACGCATACGATTACCTAACAGACACTTGCAGGATGAAGCCAGTGGACAAGATGCCATACGTTGAGCGCTATATAGCCGGCGAGTTGACAGGCGGCGACCGCAGTCCCCTGCATGTGCAGCTTGAGCAGTACTCCAACACCCTCAACACGCTGAAGGAGGCCGACCTCTGCGGCAGCAGTGCCGTCGATGACAGGGTTTTTGTCTCCACCGTGCATAAGGCCAAGGGACTGGAGTTTGACAACGTGATAGTGTTCGGGGTGAGCGACGGCAACTACCCGGGCTTCTTCTCGCGCAACGACCCACAGCGTCAGCAGGAGGAGATGCGCCGCCTGTATGTCGCCATGTCGCGTGCAAAACGCAGGCTGATACTCACCTGGAGCAAGAAGCGGATAACACAGTGGGGGAGGGTCTTCCCACAGGAAATCTCCGCGTTCGTGGCATGTATATCGCACTTCTTCCGCCAGATGTGACAGTCAGGAACTGCTTTGCGGTGTGACATGGCGCGCAATGCCTTTCTTGTGGCACAATGTTTGTATGTATATTAATATAACGTAGGACTTATGGAATCTATAAAGTCAATTTTCAGAATAGGTGCGGGGCCGTCGAGCAGCCACACCATGGGGCCGCAGAAGGCCGCTATAGTATTTGGCGAGAAACACCCTCATGCGAAATCGTTTGAGGTGACACTCTATGGAAGTCTTGCCGCCACGGGCAAGGGTCACATGACCGACGTGGCGATAACAGATGTTCTCAGTAAAATCGCACCGGTTGAAATCGTGTGGAAGGCAGACGAGACTCTCCCTTTCCACCCCAACGGCATGATGTTCAAGGCAACGGACGGCGAAGGAAATCCCACCGACGGCTGGACGGTGTACAGCATCGGTGGCGGCGCGCTGTCGGAGGGCAAGGAAGTTGGCGACATGTTCGCCGCCCCATCCGTATATGAGCTCTCGACGATAATCGACATCGAGAAGTGGTGCGAGAAGAACGGCCGTCATTTCTGGGAATATGTCGAGTTGCGCGAGGGGAAGGAGATTTGGGAGTATCTGGAGGAAGTGTGGAAAACCATGCAGGAGTCTGTTGAGCGCGGTCTTGAGAACGAGGGTGTCCTTCCCGGGCCACTCAACCTGTCGCGCAAGGCAGCCACATATTTCATAAAGGCGCGCGCCTACAAGGCATCGTTGCAGTCGCGCGGAATGGTTTATGCCTACGCGCTGGCGGTGAGCGAGGAGAATGCCGGCATGGGAAAGATTGTCACTGCCCCCACCTGCGGGTCGTGCGGTGTCGTCCCGGCGGTGATGTATGCCATGTCGCGTCACAACGGCTTCTCCGACAAGCGCATCATGCGCGCTCTGGCCACCGCCGGCCTGTTCGGCAACGTGGTGAAGTCGAACGCTTCAATATCCGGTGCCGAGGTGGGATGCCAGGGCGAGGTTGGCGTCGCGTGCGCAATGGCATCTGCCGCAGCATGCCAGTTGTTCGGCGGAACACCGTCGCAGGTGGAATATGCAGCCGAGATGGGACTTGAGCATCACCTCGGCATGACGTGCGACCCGGTGTGCGGATTGGTTCAGATTCCTTGCATCGAGCGAAATGCCTTTGCCGCCTGCCGCGCGCTCGACGCGCAGCTGTATGCCTCGTTCAGCGACGGCCGCCACCGCGTTTCGTTCGACCGTGTTGTTGAGGTTATGAAGAAGACCGGCCACGACATACCGTCGCTCTACAAGGAGACGAGCGAGGGAGGACTGGCACACGGATTTGAATGGTAACAAGTGGAAGAGCAAACTAATTGACGGCATATTCCGGGTTCGGGCGTGCCAAAGTATAACAACAATAAAAAAAGCAAAAGAATTATGGCAATTTCAGTATCAAAGTATCTTGGGAATGGACGCGTGGAGGCCACGCATGTTGCATCAGGACATAAAACGATAACCGACGCGGTGAAGGCTGTGGGCGGGAAAGGCGAGTACCCGACACCGGTTGACGTCCTCGGGCAGTCTCTCGCAAACTGCGCGCTCACCGTCATGGCAATCCGCGCATCGAAGGAGGGCATAGACCTTACTGGCAGCTATGCCGAGGTGGAGCGCTCGGAGGAGAGCATGGAGACGTTCAGCGTGACGAAACTCAATGTGGTGTTCCACATGAAGGGCAACTTCGATGAAAAGACACGCCGGAAACTCGAGACATTCGCCCACAAGGGATGTTTCGTGGGCAATACCCTCACGGCAGAGAAGAACTTCAAGTTCATATATGAATAAAACAGTTTGAAAACGGTGATTTCAGGAAAACAACTCTTGTGATCCCCGTTTTCATTTTTATTTTTGTCCATCATACATGGCAAGTGACATAGATTTTGTGCAGTATATCGCCGACCAATGCAGCGGCGCGGGGGAGATTGTTACGCGCAAGATGTTCGGCGATTACGCCATTTACTGCAACGGCAAGATTTTCGGACTGATAAGTGACAACGGCCTATACCTGAAACCAACCGACGTGGGGCGGGAAATGCTCGGAGAGGTTGAGCTGCGTCCGCCTTACGAAGGTGCGAGGGACTATTTATACATTGCCGATGTCGACGACCGTGAATTGCTGTCATCGGTTGTGCGGGAAATGTACAAGGTGCTGCCTGACCCTAAGCCAAGGAAGAAGAAAAAGCGTTGAGGCAACATTTTTTTCATCATTTGGTTAGGAAACCACAGACGATGCCGTCATATAGGTAAATGACAATAAATAACCAAATGCCAGGGAAAGATGAGGTGGAACGCCTATATAGCGTTTGCTACGGCAGGATGTGCTGGCTGGCAGGCATAATGCTTAATGATGATGAGGAAGGTCGCGACGTGGCGAGCGAGATGTTTGCAAGACTTTCTGAGGGGAGGCTGCGCCTGCCTGCCGGCAGGGAAGAGAACTATCTCATGGCGTGCGTCCGCAACCGCTGTCTGGACATCATTGCCCACATGAAGGTGAGGGAACGTGTCATTCGGCATCTCACGCTCGATGCGTCGCCGACGGTGGTGCCTGTGGAGGAACGTGAGCGTAAGATTGAGCGTGTGCTGAGCTATGCCGAGAGAGAACTGCGACCGCAGACGATGAGGGTGTTCCAACTTAGATTTGAAGGCGAAAAGTCATACCGTGAGATTGCCGACATGCTCGGAATCAGCGAGACATCCGTATATAAAAATCTTTCAAAGGCACTGGTGAAACTTAAAGAATTTGCCGATAATGATGAATGATGAAAAAATGGAGATGCTGTTGCGCATCGTGGAACATCCGGAACTGTTTGACGACAGTGAGATAGAGCGTTTCCTTGATGACGAGGAATGCCGTGAGTATTACGAGTTGATGGTGATGGCTGAGGAAGGATTCAGGCGTAGGAAGTATGATGATGCAATGCTGGTCCGGACGGAGGCATCGTCGCGGGTGTCTGCTCCATGTTGGCGGAAGGTGTCTGCCGTGGCCGCCGGTGTCGTGATGATTGCCGGCATCGCCTTTGCCGCAATACGGTTGGCCGGAGGCAGTGGCAAGCCATCTTTGGAGGAAACGCAGGCGAAACGCGAGGCAGTGAGTGCCGTCGCACATAGTGATGCGCCGGCAAAAGAGGAGAATGTGGTTTCGGCAGAGCCACGTGTGTTTGAGAACGAGAGTCTGGAGAAAGTGCTTTCGGAGATGTGTGAGTTCTACGATTTTAAGGTGGAATTCAGGAGGGACGAGGTTCGCAGGCTGCGCCTGTTCTTCAAGTGGGACAAGAGCCACAGCGCGGAGGAGGTGGCGAACGATTTGAACCATTTCGACCGCGTGAACATTGTCATAGAAAACCGGACATTTATTGTTGAATGAAAAACAGGAAGCACATTATGAAAACAAAACTGCTCATCGTTATACTTATATTATGTCGTGTCACAGACACAGCCGTGGCGCAGAGGATAACGCGCTCTTACCACAATGTTTCCCTTTCAAAGGTGTTGGAAGACCTCGGCAGGTCAAGTAACATTTACACCATCAATTTCATCTACAACGAACTTGAGGATTTCACCGTCACCGCCGATGTCCGCAACAGTACGGTGCCTGATGCCGTGCGCACGGTGTGCGGTATGTACCCGATGAGAATATCGTTCTACGAGGACTGCATATTTGTTGAATGTACGCAGAAGGCGGATTGGAAATATACCGGCAAGGTGGTTGACGGCCACAACCAGCCCGTGGAATACGCCAACGTGTCGCTGCTGTCGTCGGTGGATTCCACTTTCGTTAACGGCGGCGTGTCAAATGCGAGCGGCGATTTCGTTATACCGTGCGCGTTGCGGAAGGTGTTGGTCAAGGTCTCGTGCATCGGCTATCGGACAACATACCGCATGGTGACGGCAGAAAACGCAGGGACGTTCAGGTTGGCGGACGAGACATACCACATAAAAGGAGTGGTTGTGAGCGGAGAGCGTCCGCAGTATAAAATGACCGACGGCGGGATGACGGTTGACGTGGAACACTCGCTGCTCTCGCAGATGGGAACGGCATACGACGTGTTGTCGCAGCTGCCGCGTGTCAAGGTTGGAAACGATGGTAAGGTGAGCGTCTTCGCAAAAGGAACACCTGTTATATACGTCAACAACAAACCGGTTAGTGATGGTGAGGAGTTGCAGAGGCTGAAGTCCACTGACATCAAGTCGGTTGACGTTATCACCAGTCCCGGTGCGCGTTATGATGCCGCTGTGGAGTCGGTGATACGCATAAAGACACTGCGCACACAGGGTGACGGATTCGGTTTCCGGTCGGACAACAAAGTGAAATACAACAGCAAGTGGGCTGGCAGCAACGAACTCTTGCTGAAATACCGCTCGAAAGGCTGGGAGGCGTTCGCCGACTTGTTCTACACCAGTATCTGCTGGATGGAAGACAACAACCTGTGGCAGGACTTTTATATCGGAGGGAACCGCATTAACGTGGACGAGAAGACGTTGACGAACATGCGCCTGAGGCATCTTACAGGTAACTTAGGGATGAGTTATGACATCGATGCCGACAACTCGTTCGGCATATCATATTCTGTTGGCGGTTCGCTCTACGGAAGAGCCTTTACGGATAATGCGGTGATGACCATCATGCGCGACAACATTCCCGAGGGTAAATCCACGGTTGACTTCAGGCGCAGGAACAGTTACGGACCAAAACACGAGCTTAACGTTTACTATGTCGGTAAATTAGGCAGGCTGAGCCTTGACTTCAATGCCACATACATCTTTGACAAGACAAAAGCCGATGTGCATAATGCAGAGCAAAGTGATGAATTGGACGACCGCGATATATACTATCAGACGACCGGGCGTAACAACATGCTTGCAGGCAAGGTGGTCGTCGGCTGCCCGGTCGGCAGTGGCACGTTGAGCATAGGCTCGGAGGTGTCGCACACCAATTCGGCTGGCTCATACGAGATAAACGGAGATTATGTCCCGGCATCGAACACCGACGTGCGCGAGAACAACATTGCAGGTTTCGCCGAGATGCAGATGCCGTTGGGACGCTTTGTGCTGAACGCCGGACTGCGGCTTGAGCATGTCACGGCCGACTACTACTCGTTCGGTGTGTGGCAGGAAGAGCCGAGCAGAAGATACAACAACCTGTTCCCCAGTATATCGGTGTCATGGAACAAGGGTCGGTGGGGAGTGCAGTTAGGCTATGTGAGCAAGACGAGACGCCCGTCATACAACTCGCTGCGCAACGAGGTGCAGTATGACAACCGCTATATGTACGAGGGCGGCAATCCATATCTGCGCCCGTCGGTCAAGCATAATTTCGAATTTGGCGTGACACATTCATGGCTCAACGCATCAATGGGATACACGTATAACAAGAATGTCATTGAGTGGGTGTGCATGCTTTACGACGACAAAAATGTCGCTTTCCTGCACAACCTGAACTTCAACCACTCTCAGAGCGTGTATGCCTCTGTCGAACTTTCACCGAAATTAGGTTGGTTTGAGCCAACGTTGGAATTAAACTACTGGCAGCAGATGCTCAATGCGAGGAAATATGGCAGCAGCCGTGACATGGACAAGCCGGAGTTCGACATTGAGCTGCGAAACAGGTTTGTCTTCAGTCCGTCATGCTTTGCGATGCTCAACGTGAGTTACGTCACAGAAAACAGCGGCGGTTTCAGGCAGACACGGAGGAGTGGGTCGCTGGACATGGGACTGGTGAAATCGTTCATGGACAAGGCTCTCACATTACGTCTCTTTGCCTACGACTTGCTGAAGACGAAGCGCGAGCGATGGATAATGTACGGGCTGGGCGTCGATATAGGCAAGGACTGTTACAACTATGTCCGCAACGTGACGCTCACCGTTACGTACAATTTCAACGCCTCACGCAGCAAGTACAAGGGAACTGGTGCGGGAAACGAGGAAAAGAAGAGGCTGTGACAGTATGGCACGGCACTTGTCTATACCTCCTCAAGGGCATAATACTGGAAATCGTGGAGTATCGTCCGCAGGAACTGCTCGTCGCCCATATGCCCGTTTGACACTCCGAACATCGCGCGCACTTTCTGTGCGAGCCGTGACAGCCGCGTGATGCGCTGACGCTCCTTCGATTGCAGGCACCGCTGTATCACGTCAGCCTGTTTCAAGGTCAGGTCGGCAGCCTGCGGGAAAATCGGCCGGTAGTTCTGCGATACATACCCAAACTCCTCGAGCGACACCCGTTTGCGCGAGTAACTGTTCAGCTTTATGACCATTGTCCCAGCCGCCATGTCGCCGAGCCGCTGCCTGTTTTTGGAAAATATTATGAACAGGATGCCAATGCATCCCATCATCGGGCCGTCAACGATGAAAAGCAGCCAGCGCATGAGGTAATCGCCGAGCGTTGGCACGGAACCGTCCTTCTTGACCACGCGTGTTTTCATTACGCGCTTGCCAATGCTCTGCCCGTTGAAGAAAACCTCGCACAGTAGCGGATAGGCAAGGGGCAATAAGAACGTGATAAGTACAAATGCAAAGAATACTATGCCCTCGTCAAGGATTTCTCCGAAAAGTTTTATTACAATGATGGAAATCCCTATCGTATATATGGTAAGTATGATTATGTCAATAATCCATGCCGCAATCCTCGCTATGAGGCTCGCCGGCGACTGGCTTATTTTTACATACTGACCGGTTATTATATTTGTTTGCGACATTTCCTTGTTTTTTTTGCAAAAGTAATTCTTTTTTCCTAACTTTGCAAAGATTTTCAATTGAAGTTGTTTCAAGTTTACACACTTTAGTCTTAGGATTTGAAAGAGGCATCGTTTATTAGGAGCAATATTGACAAATGGCGTAGGACGGAATCGATGGTCGATTCTCCCGGGAGCGCCTCGCCAGACGACGTGGCGGAGGCATACACCGAGATCACCGCAGACCTCGCCTTCGCGCAGACCCATTACCGGCGGTCGAGGATAACGATTTATCTCAACGACCTGGCATCGGCGTTGCACAATACCATATATAGGAACAAGAAGGAGAAGTGGACGCGGGTTTTCACTTACTGGACTCACGAGGTGCCGCTGACGATGTATGACGCGCGCCGCGAGTTGCTCGCCTCGTTCCTCATCTTCGCCGTCTTTGTTTTAGTTGGTGTCTTGTCGCAGCTCAACGACCCTGATTTCTCACGCCTCATACTCGGCGACTACTATGTCGACATGACCCTTGACAACATCAGCAAAGGCGAGCCGATGGCGGTTTACAACGGTGGCAGCGAGACGCCGATGTTCCTTCAGATTACAATCAACAACGTCATGGTGTCTTTCATGGCCTTCGTCCTCGGCATTTTCGCGTGTGTGGGAACAGGCATGATGCTGATGCAGAACGGGATAATGCTCGGCGCGTTCCAGACGTTCTTCTTCTCTCACGGTCTCCTCGTGGAGTCGGCGCTTGCGATATGGCTGCATGGCACGCTCGAGATCTCCGCAATAATAATCAGTGCCGCCGCCGGACTGGCACTCGGGCGCGGGTGGCTGTTCCCGGGTACATACAAGCGTGGCGTGGCATTCCGCATGGGCGCGCGCCGGGGACTGAAGATTGTCGTAGGCACGGTGCCGATATTCATACTCGCCGGTTTCATTGAGGGCTTCGTCACCCGCCATACCGGGATTGGCGATTTCGTGCGTGCAGGGATAATATTTTGCTCGCTCGCCTTCGTAATATTCTATTTCGTTTTGTGGCCGCGCGTGTTGGCAAAGAGGGCCCGCGCCGAACAAAGAGACGCAAATTGAAAAAACAAGGAATGTGGAAGATATAGACAAGATACCGTTCTACAAGGAGCGGACGATAGGAGAAAGGTTGACCGCCGCGCTCGATTTCCTGCGTGGCAACTGGACGGTCATGTTGCGCTCGGCAATCTATCTGCTGCTGCCGCTGAGCATAGTGCAGTCAGTCACCATGAACAAGTTCTTCGGTGAGTATATGGGATTTGCCTTTGGCGGCATAATGGATGGTGATCCTGACGGCGAGCTTGGCATGGCACTGCGTCTTGCGGGCAGTTACGGCATCCTTGTCTTGTGTTTCATCATCGGCAGTATAATATTGCAGGCGTACTCGTTCACCATGCTGCAGGAGTACAACGAGCGCGATGGCGGCCTCGAAGGCGTGACGCTCGAAAAAATAAGGGGCAGGATGTGGAGCAACACCAAACGTGTCCTGAAATCAACGGTTATCGTAATTGTTGCGGTGATAGCCTTATGCGCGTTGTCATTGATAAACCCTGTAGGCCTTGTCCTGCTCATTCCCGCGCTCGTGGCGATGAGTGTTCCCATACTGCTGTTCCCGTGCGTATATTCCTTTGAAGACATAAAGATCAGGGAAGCGGCATCGCGTGCCATTCGGCTCGGTTTCAGCACATGGTCCGGACTTTTTGTCATCAACCTCGCCATTGGCTTCGTCCTTAACATTTTCGAGCAGGTCGTAGCGGTGCCGTGGGGCATCGTGACATTGCTTGCCTCAGTTTTCAGTTATAGTGACGATGTTCCGCAGTGGGCTATGTTGACACTCCACATTCTCTCTTTTGTCTTCGGCGTGCTGGTGATGTTCGTGACGTATGTCGCCATGGGCATACAGCCGCTGGCTACGGCATATCACTACGCGCACGCAACGGAGCGCAAGGACAGCATAACCATTGATGCGGACATTGATAACTTTGAGAATCTTGAATAGGCAATGACAGCAGACACCCTGGTATATAACGCGCAGCAGATTGCCGAATGGCAGGAGAGCGGCGACTTCGACTACAACCGCGAGCTGGTTGGGTCGCAGATGAATTTGCTGGAATGGCTTATATCCGTGATACAGCGTTTCTTCGACGACTTGTTCTCAGGCGTGTCACATGACACGAAGATGACATTATATATAATAGGTGGCGTGGCGATTTCGCTGTTCGTGCTGTGGATAATATATAAGGTCAAGCCCAACCTGTTCCGCAGGGAGGAGAGCCCCACGCTGGAATACAAGGAGGTTGAGGACACCATCTATGGCATAGACTTTGCGAGGGACATTGCCGCCGCAAGGGAGCGCGGCGACTGGTTCGAGGCTGTGAGGCTTATGTATCTTGACACGCTGAAGCATCTCTCCGACATGGGCAAAATCGTATGGCAGCCGTGGAAGACACCGATGCAATACCAATACGAGATTGGCAGCGTGACATTTGTAAAGATCACATCACTATTCGTTAAGGTGAGATACGGGAAATACGATGCCGGCGAGGACAGCGTGCGCGAAATGGAGGCATGGCGGCGTGCGCTGTACTCCGAGTATTCCGGCGGGAAAGGAGGTGGCGATGAATAACAGCAAGATTTTCGTCTTACTGATTGCCGTGATGCTGGTCGTTGCCGTGCTCATCGAGCTCTCCGTGCCTAAGCGGTTCAGCTGGAAGCCGTCGTTCGACCACGCCAGCGGCGAGCCATTCGGCAGTATGCTCTTTGACAGTCTTGCGGCGAAGAGCATGGGCAATGGCTACTCTGTCAAGCACGTCACGTTCTACCAGCTGGCGAAAGGCAGGGCCGTTGCGCCAATGAGCGTGATGGACGTTTGTTGTGAAAACTATTACGAGATGCCGAAACTGGAGATGAAATCATTGCTGAGTTTCGTGGCAAGAGGGAATAAAGTCCTGCTTGGCTCAAACAGTTTCTCGGAAGACTTGCTCGACACACTGCAGTTGTTGATGAACGACGGCTATTTTTTTCCGAGTACGTTCAATAGTAATGCAATGAATGGATTGGTGCGGAACTACGACACTCTGCAGTGGGGAAAAGACCCTGTGTATGGAACAAGATATTACAGAGTGTATGACGGTATAGTGGACGCTTCGTTCAGGTTGGGCAGGGACACAGTTTATCTTGCCAAGGACGACGAAATGGTGGTATGTGAAAGTGAAGGTGCAGATGACTCCTGTAAAGTGGAATACGCCGACACCGTGATAAAGGAGACGAGCAAGGAATGGAAAGTTATGGCATGGCTGCTGAATGATGGCGAGAAACTGCCCGTCGTTGTTAAACGCAGGTGGGGCAGGGGAGAGATCGTGATGTGCTCAACGCCGCTCCTGCTCACCAACTATGGCGTGATGGACGGCGGCAACGTGTCATACGTCTATCGTGTGCTTAACAGCATCAGCGGCAACCCCGTGGTGCGCCTTGTCAGCGAAGAGCCGGAGGAGAGCGTTGCCGCTCAGTCACCGATGCGTTTCTTCCTTGCCAACCCGCCGCTGCGGTGGGCCACCTACATCGCGCTGACGACCCTACTGCTGTTCATCATTTTCACCGCACGCCGCCGCCAGAGGGCAATACCAGTGGTCAGGAAGCCCGTGAACCACCAACTTGAGTTCACAAAACTCATCGGCACGCTGTATTATCAGGAGGGCATACACGGCGACCTGGTGCGTAAGAAATACACGTTCTTTGCCGAGCAACTCCGCCGCGAGGTGCATGTGGATGTTGACGATGACGCCGGGGACACCGAGAATTTCAATGCCATATCACGGCACACGGGGATTGATGCCGCAGATGTGGCGGCAAGGATAAGAACCGTCCGCAAAGCTTGCCGTGGCGACATGCCGATGACGGAGGAGGAGATGATGATGTATGTCGACTACATGAACGAGATATTATATAAAATTTGACTTATACACTTAACTTTTGAAGAAATGGTTGAAGAACAGAATAGGATGGACCTGACGGTGTTTTCAGAGAAAATACAGAGGTTGAGAGAGCAGATAGGCAATGTGATCATGGGGCAACGCCAGTCGGTCGACCTCATACTAACAGCCGTGCTTGCCAGTGGGCATGTGCTGATAGAGGGAGTGCCGGGAGTGGCAAAGACACTCACCGCGCGGCTCGTGGCAAGGCTCGTGGATGCAGGCTTCAGCAGGATACAGTTCACGCCGGACCTCATGCCGAGCGACGTGCTGGGCACCACGGTGTTCAACATGAAGGACTCGGAGTTCCACTTCCACGAGGGCCCCATCTTCTCGGACATCGTCCTCGTCGACGAGATAAACCGCGCCCCGGCAAAGACGCAGGCGGCGCTGTTCGAGGTGATGGAGGAAAAACAGGTGAGCATAGACGGCACGACATACCGCATGGGCGACCTCTTCACAATCATTGCCACGCAGAACCCGGTGGAGCATGAGGGAACATACAAACTCCCCGAGGCGCAGCTCGACCGCTTCCTCATGAAGATAACCATGAACTATCCTTCCGTCACCGAGGAGGAACAAATCCTGCAACTTCACCAGGGCAAGCGCGACTTCGTGAAGCTTGCCGACATCGAGCCGGTGATATCCAAGGAGGAACTGCTGCAACTGCGCGGCATGATAAACAATGTGTATATCGACCCGGCGCTGATACGCTATATCGTGAACATCGTGCAGCAGACGCGCACGAGCAAGCGCGTCATCCTTGGCGCCTCGCCGCGCGCATCCGTCGCCATGATGCAGTCGGCAAAGGCATTCGCCGTGCTGCAGGGACGCGACTTCGTGACGCCGGAGGACATCAAGTTCGTCACCCCGAGCATATTGCACCACCGGCTGATAATAACAGCCGAGGCGGAGATGGAGGGCTTCACGCCGCTCAAGGTGACGCAGCGGCTGATTGACAAGGTGGAGGTGCCAAAGTAGGAATAGTTCGCTATGTTTCTGACACGCAGGTTTTATATCGCGATAACTGCCGTAATCCTCGTTGTCGCATCAGGATACTGGTGGCCGCCGCTCTTCGTGGCGGGGCAGGTGCTTCTCGCGCTTTTCGTCGCGGAGGTGGCTGTTGAGACGGCGCTGCTCTATTGGCGGCGCGGGATAACGGCGCGGCGCGCGTGCAGCGACCGCTTCTCAAACGGTGACGACAATGTCGTGAGGGTGCATGTGGAGAACGCTTTCCCGTACAAGGTGAGGATAGAGGTAGTCGACGAGATACCGTTCGTGTTCCAGCGCAGGGACATATCGTTCGTGGCAAAGGTCGGCGCGAGGGACGCGGTGACGATAGAGTACTGCCTGCGGCCAAAGGAGCGCGGAGTGTACGGCTTCGGGTGCATAAGGACTTTCGCGGCCGTGGCGGCCGGACTTGTCTCGAGGCGGTTCACGACAAAGGCCGCCAAGGATGTCAAGGTATATCCGTCATACCTCATGCTGCGACGCTACGAACTGCTCGCAATCAGCAACAACTTGCAGGAACTCGGCATAAAGAAGATAAGGCGAGTGGGGCATAACACCGACTTCGAGCAGATAAAGGAGTATGTGCAGGGCGACGACTACCGCACCATAAACTGGAAGGCGAGCGCACGCCGCCACGCGCTGATGGTGAACGTGTATCAGGACGAACGCTCGCAGAACATCTACAGCGTCATCGACCGGGGGCGCGTCATGCAGCAGGCCTTCGGCGGAATGACGCTGCTCGACTATGCCATCAACGCATCGCTCGTGCTGTCATACGTCGCCATAAGGAAGGAGGACAAGGCCGGGCTGATCACGTTCGACGAGCATTTCGACTCATTCGTGCCCGCATCAAGGCAGGCAGGACAGATGGAGACGCTGATGAATTGCCTTTACGCGCAAAAGACATCGTTTGGCGAGACCGACTATTTCTCGCTCTGCGTGCATATCGACAAGAACATCAGCCGAAGGAGCCTGCTCGTGCTTTACACCAATTTCTCCGACATGGTGTCAATGCGCCGCCAACTGCCTTACTTGCAGCAACTGTCGCGCAAGCACGCGGTGCTGGTGGTGTTCTTCCTCGACAGGGAGCAGCAGGAGTTCATAGAATCGCCGGCACAAGGCGTGGAGGATTACTACCGCCACGTCATTGCCGAGAAGTTCGCATACGAGAAACGGCTCATCGTGAACACCCTGCGGCAGAGCGGCATATACAGCCTGCTCACTGAGCCAGCCAGGCTTTCTGTGAATATCATAAACAAGTATCTCGAACTGAAGGCACGTCAGGTCATAGTGTGATCGCAAGGACGTGCATTGTGTTAATCTTTTTATTCAAAGGCAAATGACAGATTTCTATATATTCGACTTGGACGGCACGCTGCTCTACTCGCTCGGCGACCTGGCAGCCAGTACCAACCACGCGCTGCGCGCATGCGGGATGCCGGAACATTCAATCGACGACGTGTGCCGGTTTGTGGGCAACGGCGTAAAGATGCTCATGGTGAGGGCCGTGCCCGGCGGCGAGGCGAACCCACTTTTCAACGAGGCTTTCTCCGCCTTCCGCAGGCATTACATGGAGCATTGCTTCGACACAACGAAGCCATACGACGGCATAATGGACACGCTCGCGCGGCTGAAGGCGCGCGGCAAGCGTATGGCGATAGTGAGCAACAAGATGCAGGAGGCCGTTGAGGAACTCCGCCTGCGCTTCTTCGCCGATTATATAGACGTAGCAATCGGGGAGAGCCCGAGGATAAGGAAAAAGCCTGCGCCCGACTCTGTATTGGAGGCCATGCGCCTGCTTGGCTGCGGTGACCGTTCGCACGCCCTGTATATCGGCGACAGCGATGTTGACATAGACACAGCCCGCGCCTCCGGCATACGTTGCGCGAGCGTGCTGTGGGGCTTCCGCGACCGGCGCTTCCTCGTGGAGCATGGCGCCGACTGCCTGATAGAAAGACCTTGCGAGCTGCTTGATTTATAAGTGTCCGCCACTCCCGCAAATGCTTTTTTGCCACAGGCATTTTGCAACTTGGCACAAGCGCGTCTGCCGTTTGTGGCCTTTCGTGTTGCAAATACGGCGTATTTACACAGCAAACTCGCCGTATTTACACAGCAAACTCGCCGTATTTACACAGCAAACTCGCCGTATTTGCTTTCTTGTTCATACCAAACGTAAGGCCGTCTGCATTCCAGTCACATTGAAGTTCATTTTGTATTGTCTTCGATTTGCACTAACTCTGCTTCCTTCCGTCCGTGAAGTCAGGCTGCATCTCAACAATAAAAATAAAAACTTTTATTTTGTATTGTCTTCGATTTGCACTAACTTTGCAGGCAATAATAACAAACATATATTGTAGATATGATAAAGATTACTTTTCCGGATGGCTCTGTCCGAGAATACGAACAGGGTGTCACCGGTTTGCAGGTTGCCGAAAGCATTTCGCCGGCTTTGGCACGCAGCGTTGTAAGTTGCGGAGTGAACGGCGAGACGGTGGAACTGAACCGGCCAATAAACTCAGACGCGGCGATAGCACTCTATAAGTTTGAGGACGAAGAGGGGAAACACACATTCTGGCACACGAGCGCGCACTTGCTCGCAGAGGCCTTGAAGGAACTTTACCCCGGCATACAGTTCGGTTTCGGGCCGGCAATAGAAAACGGCTTCTTCTATGACGTGATGCCGCCGGAAGGTGTCTCGATTTCAGAGAACGACTTCCCGAAGATAGAGGCGAAGATGCAGGAACTGGCGCGGAAAAACGAACCGGTGGTAAGGCGGGAGGTGGCTAAGTGCGATGCCCTCAGGGAGTTCAAGGCCGACGGACAGGAATATAAATATGAGCATATCGACCTTGACCTCGAGGACGGGACAATCACGACATACACGCAGGGGGCGTTCACAGACCTGTGCCGTGGCCCGCACCTGGTGACGACGGGCGCGATAAAGGCTATAAAGATTACGAGCGTTGCCGGCGCTTTCTGGCGCGGCGACGCGAAACGCGAGCAGATGACGCGCATCTACGGCATCACGTTCCCGAAGAAAAAGATGCTCGACGAGTATCTCGTCATGCTCGAGGAGGCAAAGAAACGCGACCACCGCAAGATTGGTAAGGAAATGGAACTTTTCATGTTCTCCGACCGTGTGGGAAAAGGTTTGCCGATATGGCTGCCCAAAGGGACTGACCTGCGCCTGCGCCTTCAGGAAATGCTGCGCAAGATCCAGAAGAACTATGGCTACCAGGAGGTGATAACTCCGCACATCGGCTCGAAGAACCTTTATGTCACCAGCGGACACTATGCACACTACGGCAAGGATGCTTTCCAGCCGATACACACGCCGGAGGAGGACGAGGAGTATATGCTGAAGCCGATGAACTGCCCGCACCATTGCGAGGTGTTCGCGTGCAGGCCCCGCTCTTACAAGGACTTGCCGCTGCGCATTTCAGAGTTCGGGACGGTCTACCGCTATGAGAAGAGCGGCGAGCTGCACGGGCTGACGCGTGTTCGCTCGTTCACGCAGGACGATGCTCACATCTTCTGCCGCCCTGACCAGATAAAGACCGAGTTCATGCGTGTCATGGATATAATAAAGACCGTGTTCTCCACGTTCGATTTCGACGACTACGAGGCGCAGATTTCGCTGCGCGACCCTAAGGACACCGAGAAATACATTGGCTCCGACGAGGTGTGGGAAGAGGCCGAGCAGGCAATAATCGACGCCTGCAAGGAGAAAGGGCTGAATGCCAAGATTGAGTACGGGGAGGCTGCGTTCTACGGGCCGAAACTTGATTTCATGGTTAAGGACGCCATAGGACGCCGGTGGCAGCTTGGCACGATACAGGTGGACTACAACCTGCCGATGCGCTTCAAACTGGAATACACCGCCGAGGACAACTCGAAGAGGACACCGGTGATGGTTCACCGCGCGCCGTTCGGGTCGATGGAACGCTTCACTGCCGTGCTGATAGAGCACACCGCCGGCAAGTTCCCGCTGTGGCTCACGCCGGAACAGGCCGCCATACTGCCAATATCGGAGAAGTTCGTTGACTATGCCGGGCGCGTGAAGCGTTATTTCGACAGCGTGGGCGTGAGGTCATCAGTTGACGAGCGCAACGAGAAAATCGGCCGCAAGATACGCGACAACGAGCTGAAGCGCGTACCGTACATGCTCATCGTGGGCGAGAAAGAGGAGGCCGGGGGACTTGTCAGCGTGCGAAAGCAGGGACAGGGCGACCAGGGACAGCTGAGTATGGAGGACTTTGCCGCACAGATCAATGCAGAGGTGGCAGAGATGCTCAAGGCAACGAACGTGGGGCCTGATGACAAATGAAATGACTTTATATTGAATAGGTAGAGACACTCTAATTCCGCAACGACACACGCCGTTGCGGTTTTTTTATGTGAAAAAAGAGACCGATGACCCAAAAAACCATGCAAGTCTTTTGGCTTTTGATGTTTTTTTGCTAAATTTGCAACACTGTTCCGCATATCGCGGAATGTGGTGATGAATGTGTTAAAGAATTATCAAACTTATATGAAAATACAAATCTTATGATCAACAAGCAACTTTTAGAGCCGGAAAGCATCGTCGTTATCGGCGGGTCAAATAATTGTCACAAACCAGGTGGAGCCGTCGTGCGCAACCTCGTCAGTGGTGGATATAAGGGAACGCTTCGCATCGTCAATCCAAAGGAGGACGAGGTGCAGGGAATAAAGGCATTCCATGATGCCAGGGAATTGCCGCAGACCGACCTTGCGATACTTGTGGTGGCAGCGAAATTCTGTCCAGACTACGTGGAACTACTTGCCGCCGAGAAGAAGACACGCGCGTTCATAATCATTTCCGCAGGCTTCGGGGAGGAGACCAAGGAAGGGGCCGTGCTGGAACAGAAGGTGCTTGACACTTGCGAGCGCTATGGCTGCGCGCTCATCGGGCCAAACTGCATAGGACTGCTCACGCGCTGGCATCACTCGGTGTTCACAAAGCCAATCCCTAACCTCAACCCTAAGGGGGTTGACTTCATTTCAGGGTCGGGCGCCACGGCGGTGTTCATTCTCGAGAGCGCCGTCACCAAGGGGCTGCCGTTCAACTCTGTGTGGTCGGTCGGCAACGGTCGCCAGATAGGCATAGAGAGCGTTCTGGAGTATATGGACGAGAACTTCGACCCGGAGCGAGACTCGAAAGTCAAACTGCTTTACATAGAGAACATCTCGGATCCGGACAAACTGCTGCTGCACGCGACGTCGCTCATACGCAAGGGATGCCGCATAGCAGCCATCAAGGCCGGGGCATCGGAGAGCGGCAGCCGCGCCGCATCAAGCCACACCGGCGCGATCGCATCGAGCGATTCTGCCGTTGAGGCTTTGTTCCGCAAGGCTGGTATCGTGCGTTGCTTCTCACGCGACGAGCTGACAACCGTCGGCTGCATCTTCACGCTCCCGCGCTTCACAGGCAAGAACGTTGCGATAGTGACACATGCGGGAGGCCCGGGCGTGATGCTCACGGATGCCCTCTCAAAGGGCGGGATGAACGTTCCGCCGATTTCCGGCAAGGCTGCCGATGAACTGAAGGAACTGTTGCTGCCGGGCTCTTCGGTTGCAAACCCGATAGACATACTCGCAACGGGAACGCCCGAGCACCTCGGCATAGCCATTGACTTCTGCGAGAAGAGGCTTGACAACATTGACGCAATAATGGTAATATTCGGAACACCGGGACTTGTCCAGCTGTACGAGGCATACGATGTGCTGCACAAGAAGATGCTCGAGTGCAAGAAACCGATATTCCCGATACTGCCGAGCGTTGTCACCGCAGGGCCCGAGGTGAGCGAGTTCCTGCAGCACGGGCATGTCAACTTCTCTGACGAGGTTGTGCTCGCCACTGCCCTCGCACAGATAATGAAGACACCGGCTCCCGCAGAGCAGGCTGTGAACTGCGATGGTGTTGACGTGGCACGCATACGCAGCATAATAGACGGAATAAAGGGGAGCGGGTATATCGCGCCGAAACTTGTGAACGAACTGCTCAGCAGCGCGGGCATCCCGACAGTGCCGGAATTTGTCGGTCACAGCAAGGATGAGGTTGTCGCATTTGCAGACAAGTGTGGTTATCCTGTGGTTGCCAAGGTTGTCGGCCCGGTGCATAAGAGTGATGTCGGCGGCGTGACGCTGAATGTGCGCGACGGCGGACAGCTTGCCGCAGAATTTGACCGTATGATGAAGATACCTGATGCCACGGCAGTGATGGTACAGAAGATGATAAAGGGAACCGAACTGTTCATCGGCGCAAAGTATGAGCCGCGCTTCGGCCATGTCGTGCTGTGCGGTCTCGGCGGAATATTCGTCGAAGTGCTGAAGGACGTTTCGAGCGGTCTCGCACCATTGTCATACACCGAGGCGGAGAACATGATACGTTCGCTGCGCGGATATAAGATAATAAAGGGCACGCGTGGACAGAAGGGACTGAACGAAAGAAAATACGCGGAAATCATCGTCCGCCTGTCAACGCTCCTGCGTCATGCCACGGAGATAAAGGAGATGGACATCAACCCGCTGCTTGCTGACGAGAATGATGTCGTTGCAGTTGACGCCAGGATACTCGTCGAGAAATAACGTAAGCATCCAAT
Source organism: uncultured Prevotella sp. (assembly GCA_900548585.1). Classification (GTDB taxonomy): domain Bacteria; phylum Bacteroidota; class Bacteroidia; order Bacteroidales; family Bacteroidaceae; genus Prevotella. The sequence continues at coordinate 45,926 of URLI01000015.1, forward strand.
ATTAGCCGCCTTTGCGTGGTCTTCCTGCCTTACTACCTTTGC
>URLI01000016.1 GCA_900548585.1 uncultured Prevotella sp.
GTTGTCATAACAATTTGTTGTCATAACAATTTGTTGTCATAACAATTTGTTGTCAAGACTATCTGTTGTCAAGACTATCTGTTGTCAAAACAAACTATCGTCAAAACAAACTATCGTCAAAACAAACTATTGATAGTTCGACATCTCGATTTGTCGAACTATCGAACTGTCGATAGACCAACAAATATGCAATAAAAGGAAAGAACTGGCACCTCATCTCATTACCGCAATAACGCTGAGGGATTTCCTCGTGGTCTTTTCTCTTGTTTTCCTGACATTTCCCTGCTTTTCCTCATCCCTTGTAGCGATGCTCTTGACCACTTACTTTTGCACCCGATAAGTACGGCAACGGGCAGCGTAACAGCTCGTTTGCCGAGTAACAATAACGTAATCAAAACAAAATTAAGGCAATGAAACTCATTATCATCGACCGCAAAGTGTGGGAGCGACACCGCTCCGAGTTTGCAGACTTTATCCACCGAGTGAAAAAACTCATCGGCAATCCTCCCGAGACCGAGCAATGGCTCAACAACGAAGCCGTGTGCAAGCGTTTAGGCATCAGCAAGCGTACCCTACAATCATACCGAGATACGGGCAAAATCCCTTTCTCAATGATTGGACACAAGTGTTATTACAAACAGACCGACATCAGCGAAATGCTGAATGAAGTCAAAAAATGAATGAATTATGGCAGAGAATGAAATCATTACGCGGGAAGACCCTCAGATGCAGTTGTTTTCACAACTGATGGAAGGCACTTTGAAGAAGTTGGAGCGGTATTGTGCCACAGCTCGTCCGATGTTAGATGGCGAGGTTTACCTTTCGAGCGAGGAAGTGTGCAGGCAATTACGGCTCAGCACACGCACGCTCCAAGAGTACAGAAACTCAGGAACGCTTCCTTTCTACAAAATCGGAGGGAAGATACTCTACAAGCAGAGCGACATACAAGCCATGCTTGAAAAACACTATAACCCGATACCCAAGAAATTATGGCAAGAATAGATGAAAAAAGGAAACAACGCTTGGAACAAGCCATTAGAGATATGGGAAATTATGGCGTTAAGCTCCGCAAGCCCGAAGAGTTACCCGATTTTGACCAGCCCTCCGATTATGAAGAGGAAAAGAGAAGGTTTGAGCCTGTTGATAAAGTTGAGGAACAAAATGACAAGGAGAGTAACGAGGATTTTTCTCAACCGTCCTATCAAGAAACAGCGTTGTCGCCAACAGAAAGGGCTACTTCTACCGAAGAATTTCATCAAAGAATGGGAAAAACAAAGGACAGAAAGCAATTATCCGAGTTTCAGGGGAAATATCTCCAGCCCTTTCGCAACAGCCACCGCAAAGCCGTGTATGTATCAGAGGAAATCCAACGAAAGTTAGACTTCGTGGTGCGGAGAATCGGTGAGCATGGAGCGAGCGTTTCGGGATATGTCGAACAGGTACTGCGGGAACACCTCGACCAATACAAGGAAGATGTGGAAAGATGGAGGAAACTCTGAATTACTGCATTCCTCGAATGCAAGCCTACGCCGAGTTACTGTATTCAATGAATGCAGTAACACAGCAGGGGCTTATAATCCCATTTTCTACATCAGCAAGGTGTGTCTTTGTACCACAAATTACCATTTGTACCACAAAGACCCTTGCCCCGAAAGGGGGATTAAATCACTCCAAAGTCGTGATTAAAGGAAGCTATGAATAAGGAAGAGGAATTGCGTTCTAAGCGAAAAGAAGTTGAAAAGCCACGCTGGGACAACTGGCATGTACGGCTGCCCAACCCCAAAGACCAGCAAAGGGCGATTGACTTGTTTCAGCGTTCAGGGGCCGAGACCAAGTCGGATTTTGTGCGCGGGCGTATTCTTGGCGATAGTTTTAAGGTCATTACGGTGGACAAATCTGCCGTGGAATACTACCGGAAACTCTCAGAACTGACGGCACAAATCCATAAGATTGGAGTGCTATATAATCAAACTGTTCGTGCCATCAACAGTTATCATTCGGTCAAGACAGCACAAATCCTGCTTGAAAAATTGGAGAAACTGTCGACTCAAATCATAGCCTTACAGGAGCAGGCTATCAATCTGACCATAGACTACCGCAAAAGATGATAGCGAAGATTTCAGCCACGAAGAACCTTGGAGGGGCACTCGGCTACAACTTCAAGAAAGTGGAGAAAGGAGAAGCGAGCATCCTTCTTGCCGCAGAACTGTATCAAAGCAACGATGGTAATTACACGATGGAGGATGTGCTGGCCGATATTCAGGCTTTGATACCTAAAAAAAGCCGAACGAAGAAGACGGTGTTCCATTGTTCGCTCAATCCGTCTATGAAATCAATTAAATCGAATTTTGGAGGAATATTTTTCCAGCTGAATTTGTTCGTATTCTCTATCGTTACTTTCTGTGAGAGATATGGAAGGCTGAGAAATGGCTTTTCCTCCTGTGTGAGCCTTCGGGTAATCCTTCTGATATGCGGCAAACTTGCAGTAGCTATCTGTGGTAATACTCCTAACATACTCTCATCCAGGGAAGAGTAACCTTGCCACAACTTATGGTGTAAGCATGACCTCCCTGTCCCGTGGAAGCTTTTCATGAAGAGCATGTCGCCGGGACACACTCAGTAAGTCCCTGCTATCGTATCTGGTTTCCGATTGCCAAAACGCCATCATGCCATTTTTCTTAGGGCTGTCATATATGCTTATTCCGTTAGCAATGTTGGTAGCTTGACTTTTGTGAGATGGCTGGTGCGTTTCCTACGTAATTATTTTAACGTGAATTCGACGAATTCACGTTAAAATGGATGATTTCATTGTTTATATTTATCAATATTCTTTGTCCACGGCAATGCTTTCCCATTAGAAAAAGATTGCCAAATATTATTTACATCAAATGTTTTAAGATTAGATAATCGACAATCTGATGCAAATAAAAGAAAGTCTTTTTGTGTCTTAAAGCCATAAATCCTATTCTCATTAGCATTAATAATAAACCATGCTTCTTTGACTGGCTGTCCGGAAACTATCGGTTCTCCTTTACAATATAATAATATATACGGAGGATATACGCCCACTCTCTTAACATCGCTCGGTCCCTGTATATTTTGAATAGTTGTCGGAGGAATTTTTGTATCTACAATCCACTGGACATTATCGGTGCACGTTACTTCGAAAGGTTTAATTAGAGGTATCCTCATGTAATCCCAACCTGAAGTCCTTGTATAAAAATCCTCTTTGCTATCTTTTCTGTTATTTGTATTTGTACAACAACAAAAGAGTGCAAAGGAGAGATACATTATTAATTTCATTTTTTTATTTGCCATCTTGCTTCTATTGTTATTTTGTCATTACCTCCCAAAACGTCATGATACTCAATTTAGCATATTACTTATCGTATTGTTTTATAAATTTATATTTTATCATTTCATCAGGATCACCTTTCCATATAAATAAATCCCATGGTGGATTATCCTCGTTGAAGCCTTGACCTGAAATAAAAAATATTATTTCACCTTGCCCTCTCATATCTTCTAAACCATAAGTTATTTTTATACCTTCATTAATTCCAAAGAGGATACCACTGTTTACGTCCTTTTCAATCTGCCATGTACCATTTGTATTTAATTTCCTTAATTCATCGGTTGCAGTGTTTATAATGTTATAATTTAGAGATTTCAAGACACAAGTGCCATCTTTATTAATCATTATTTCAGCGCCGTCATCAGCTTTCCAATTCCCAATAAAGTAAGTATTCTCTATTTGGGGAGAATTACAGCCAAATAAAAATACAATACAACTGTATATTAAATACTTCAATTTCATTATCGTCTCATTTGTAAAGTTTCTGTCCATCTAAATGATTGTGAAGTTATTGAACCCCATCCCTTTTTAAATTTTTTATTTATCATACTACCAACAGTTTTCTGCCAAATAGGCAAATATCCTAAAATAGGAGGTCTAGATGCCGATTGCATAGTGGAGGTATTATATATCGAGAAAGTAACAGATATTGTCCCATTCTCTGCATTGGGTTTCGCTACCCAGTCTAAATTGTAAGAGCCAAGATAAGTTACAGCAAGATTTCCTGTTAATCCTCCTGTAATTAGGGTTGAATAATCTCTTATGTACAAACCGACACCTTCAATACCGCCTAATTTATAGGGATTAGTACCTTTTAAGGCTCCCCCATTCATAACATTATTAATAATCATATTTCTTGTATCTTCAATATGCTCATGTTTTTTGAGCATTTCTGTAAACAGATCTCCATTTGTAAAATCTCTATGTCTTGGTCCTTTACCAGTAAGCCATTCTGTTCCAACTTGAAAAGGAGTTACAGTAGAATTTGGCCATGTAAATGAAACGTCATTTGCATTATTACCTAAATAAACACTAGTTTGCCCATTTTCTCCAGTTTGCCCATTAATTGTTGCATTGTTAATAATACTCCCATTAGGTTTATATACATCATAGCCTAATTGGCTATAATTATCAGCAGTAACTTTTGCATCATACGTGTACGTTGTTGTTCCATTTTCATTATTTTTACCACCCCAACCATCTGGTTCCATACCAGTTGGATCAATTAATATTATAGGATTATCCATTGTATAGCAATACCCTGTTAAATTCGGATATTTCTCAGCCATCGGGTCTACCCCTAACCACATGGAGATTTTGGGGTCCATGTATCTTGCACCATAATAGTATAATCCGGTTTCTTCATCCAATTCCTTGGCGTTGAAGAGGTAAGGCGTGTTCCATGTGTTGTTGCGTTCTTCGATAAACACCTCACCGAAGGGCACATACTCGATGTGCTGAGCTACCTCGCCGTCAAGATTGGTGATGTAGCTTGAGCTGCCCAAGTGGTCGGGGTGGTAGTAGAACTGCATCTTTTCGTAGTCGTCGTTCGGCTTGAAGTTGCCGTTTGCAGCCCTTGTGCGTGCCATAGCCCTTGCCTGTGCTGCCTCCGGCGTACCATCATTGCAGCAGAAGCCTTGACCATTCACGTAGTCATCGTTGTCCTTACCATTATATGGCAAGTCAAACGTTTTGTAATTGTCTTTAATGGATTGTAACTGCTGGTTGTACTTATCCTTGTAGTTAATGGTAAGACCATCAGCTTCATTGCCTGCATACGGTATTCGTCTTGGGTCTGTCTCTTATGTTCACCGATATATGCTGCTTTTTTGATTTTATTTCAAATTCAATCATAATTTCTAATTAATTATGGTTATCAATTATTTAACGTCGTTCTTTCCTGTTTTATTGCTTACGGCTTTTAATACCCACATAATGGTTATGATGAACACCCATATAAGGGTATTGCCCGTTACCCTTATAAGGGTGTTGGGGCATACCCTTGTATGGGTAAGTTCAAACTGTTTATATATGGTTTACCATAGTCTTGCTGTTTTTGTTATACAATCTGTTCTTTATCGCTGCTGTGGCTTGGCGTTTCCGTGCCACGTTTGTTATTCTTTTTATTTTGATAACTCTCGATTTGGAGCATTATCCATATGAGAAACTATTTCGTCGACAGTATTCAATTCTTTATATGTGTCAACTAATGGTCTTCCGAACGAATCTGTTTTGAAAGTAACGCAACCACCATTTCTATCTCCATTTGAGTGATTTTCTATTGTGTATCTTGTAAAAGATTTGAGATTTATTTTTTGCATTTCCTTGGGATGTAGTGCCGTCGTAACTTTGTAAGATGGATTATTTCTATTGAAATAGAATACATTAACTGCTACGGAATCTTTTCTAAGTTCCACATCATATATCATGTAATTTAATCCATCTTCTTCTATTGACATATAATAAATACCATTTCCTTGTTTTGTATATACTCCTTTATCGTTAATATCAAGAGAAATTGAGTTATCTGAGCATCCTGCCAATATTGCACAAGCAACAATATATCGCATAGCATTACTTATTTTGATTTTCATAATCTTCCCACCATACATTAATTTTATTTATCTTGTATTTATCCGTATTGTTTGACTTAATTAAATTCTCTAAAGAATTTGCACCATATTTTTGGTTGACAAATTTATTAAAATTACGAAATACAATAGATCCATTTTCTGCTTGTTTTTCTAAGGGAGAAGAATCATGACCACCAGATTCGATATATGAATACGCAAATTTTGTTAAATACGAACCAGTTCGATTTGCTGATTTTGGTATTATAACTGGATCTTTTGAGTACATGGAAGCCTCAAGTAAAGTTTGATAATTAACATCTGCAAATTTGTTGCTTTCATCAATATGGTTTATGTGTCCAACTTCGTGGCTTGCAATATTAAGCCAAGCATAATAGTTTTGCCCTAAACTATTATCGTCAAAGAGGTTGTTGGTGAATGTTATAGCATAACCATTGCCTTGTGGTAGCGTGATTCCACCATAGTGTTCACTACCATACCACGGATATGGGTGTGTAACACTGCGTTCGTAAACTTTTGCTTTTGCTATATTACTTTCATTTACGCCTGAAACAAGCGATAACAGATGAACTGCAACAGGAGTAAAGGTATAATAATTACTCTTCCACCACGATGTTTTATGTAGTTGTAATAAATGCTTTGGATACAATCCCAGAATATCTGCAAAAACGATAGGATTTCCGTTTGTATAAGTATATGCAGATACGCTAGGATACTTCTCCTGCATCGGATCCACACTCATCCATAAACTCAACCTCGGCTCATAATATCTCGCACCATAGTAGTACATACCTGTTTCCTCATCAAATTCTTTTGCATTGAAGAGATAAGGCGTGTTCCAAGTATTGTTGCGCTCCTCTATGAACACCTCACCAAACGGCACATACTCGATGTGCTGTGCCACTTCACCGTCAAGATTGGTGATGTAGCTGGAGCTTCCTAAGTGGTCGGGGTGGTAGTAGAACTGCAACTTTTCGTTAGCACCACTGCCTTCACCTGCCCTTGTTCTGACCATCGCCCTTGTCTGTGCAGCCTCGGGGGTGTTGTCGTCACAGCAGAAACCCTTGCCGTTCACATAGTCGGTATTGTCCTGACCGTTGTAGGGGATGTCAAAGGTACGATAATTATCTTTAATTGCCTGCAACTGCTCGCCATATTTTGTCTTATAGTCCACTTTCACACCATCTGCCTCATTACCTGCGTAAGGAATCTTTCTTGGGTCTGCACCATAGCTTGCCAAGTCGCCCAATTTAGAAACGATTCTTTGACTACCGATGTAGATATGCTTGGTGTACTTGCCGCCCTGTCCTGCAACGAGGTATGGGCTGACATACAGCGAGAAGCGTGCCGTACCCGTGTTACCACCCGAGAACTCGGAGTTGACAAAGATAGCTTCGTTTTCGCCCGAGGTCTTCACCGTGCGCTCGCCATCAGCATCATACCAATAGTTGCTCACAAATCCGTTCTCATCTGCTGCCAACAAGCGGTTTTCTTCGTCCCAACGGTACTTCTGCTCGCTTGCCTTTTCATCTTCCTTGCCGTCACGCTTTACACGAGAGGTATTGATATAGACAAGATTACCGTTAGCATCGTACTCATACTTGTGACCGTTGTTGATAGTCGTGCTGTCCGTAGGTGTCTCTTCCGTGCGGTAATTGATGTCACGAACGTTGGCCAGTTGGAACTTCTTGCCCTCATCACTATTGTATGTGTAGATGAGGTCATAGCCTGCATTGAGGGTACCGTTGAACTGCACGTTACTTTGCGTGAGGTGCTGCTTCTTGCTCGTGATGCGGTGCATGTTGTCGTAGCTCATGGCAAGGGTGTAGGACGCCGTCTTGCTGTTGGCTCCTGCATAGGTTCCCGTTGCACTTGCCAAACGATACAATGGGTCATAAGTATAACTGTGGCTCATCTGTCCACCTGCCTTGCCGCTCTGTGGGAGTGGAGCATTGTTCTGAACACCCAACACATTGCTCACGGCATCATAGCTGTAGGCATTGTCCATGATGCTCTTGCCACCTACATTGACCGCAAGGTTTTGTAGTCTGCGACGCTGTGGGTCATAAGAGTAGAAGGTCTCCGCTCCGTTACAGTACTTCAGATAGGTACGTTGCTCGAATTTGTCGTAGCCAATCTTGTTCACATAGTCGTAGCTGTAGGACTTGTAACCACGCACATGATCCACCAGTCCACCGAGATTGTAAGAATTCAAATCATTTACCATGGCTTTATCTTTAGATATCCAAAAGACCTAGGGTACTTTTCTATAAAATAGCTAATGTCGCATTTTTCTTGACTATCTATTCCTATTAAGAGATACCCTTTGACACTCATTTTTTTTGATTGACTTAAAAGTGTAAGGGCTTTGAAAACAGACACGTCACCTTTTTCCCGTAATATTTCTAGTAAAATTTGTCCATGTTCTGAACCTGTTGAACAAGTGGAAAAATAATCTATGCTTAAGAAATGAGATAAGTCCTCTACGTTATTTGAATCCAAAGACTGATTCAATAATCTTACATACGAATTATAATGCCCTGTTCTTACAAGCTCTTGTTTTAATTCTTGAGGTATTGCTATTCTTGGCTCTAATGTACAAGAATAGCAATGCCATAGAAATAGAAAGCAGAGGAGATATTTATTTTTCATCTATTTCGAACTTTTAGAACGCCAAACTTAATCTGCTTACCAGGGAAATACCTATGTAATCCACGATTGTCGGGGACTTTCTCCGTTTTTGTATGACTTATCACATTATGAATTATATGCCATTCCTGTTCCCTTTCCTCAGGGGATAGCGTGTTGCTTCTACAAACCGTAACACAGCCCCAACTTACATTTCCAGGATGAAGATTGTACCCACTTCTTTTTTCACCTTGACTATTTATTTCACCAGGTCTATCATCAATTTTGTCATATGGAGAATCATCAATAGGATCTAATACGAAAAACAAGGCATGGTCAGGATTTGTATTCCCTTTATTTTCCAGAATATTATATGTACCCGCAGAAATCGCCTTCTCTTTAGGATTTCCATTATGTACAATCTGCCCATTCTCAAAATGACCTCCTGTAAAGACACCTTTTACAAGAATACCATAGTTATATTTTTTCATATCTGCTTTTGTTAACTTAGAAAAAGTCAAGGCATCTACGAACTTATAACGCAATCTTTTGTTAATCTTGCTGATGTTTGGTATTATTTTAAGTTGTCCAGAAGCTTTATTGAACACTGCATAAACTTGTTTTCCATCAGGATCGACTAAAGTTATTGGTGACTGGTAGCAATATACATATGGATTTAGATTTCTAAAATTATAAAATCCATCATTGTGCTGACCATCAAGATAGTTTTCACCATTTCGTGGGTCATAATTAGAGATTGGGTCCACACTCATCCACAGACTCAACCTTGGATCATAGTACCGTGCCCCATAGTAGTACATACCCGTCTCCTCATCCAGCTCTTTGGCATTGAAGAGATAAGGCGTGTTCCAAGTGTTGTTGCGCTCCTCGATGAATACTTCTCCAAATGGAACGTATTCGATGTGCTGCGATACTTCGCCATCAAGGTTGGTGATGTAACTACTGCTACCCAAGTGGTCTGGATGGTAGAAGAACTGCATCTTCTCGTACTCGTCGTTGGGCTTGAAGTTGCCGTTTGCAGCCCTTGTGCGTGCCATAGCCCTTGCCTGTGCTGCCTCCGGCGTACCATCATTGCAGCAGAAGCCTTGACCATTCACGTAGTCATCGTTGTCCTTACCATTATATGGCAAGTCAAACGTTTTGTAATTGTCTTTAATGGATTGTAACTGCTGGTTGTACTTATCCTTGTAGTTAATGGTAAGACCATCAGCTTCATTGCCTGCATACGGTATTCGTCTTGGGTCTGCGCCATAGCTTGCGAGGTCGCCAAGCTTGCTGACAATTCTCTGGCTACCTACATAAATGTGCTTCGTATATTTGCCACCTTGCCCTGCCACGAGGAATGGGCTGACATAGAGCGAGAAGCGTGCCGTACCGGTGTTGCCACCCGAGAACTCGGAGTTCACATAGATGGCTTCGTTCTCACCGCTGGTCTTCACCGTGCGCTCACCATCGGCATCATACCAATAGTTGCTCACAAAGCCGTTTTCATCGGCAGCCAACAAGCGATTTTCCTCGTCCCAACGGTACTTCTGCTCACTTGCCTTTTCATCCTCCTTGCCGTCTTTCTTTACACGAGAGGTATTGATATAGACAAGGTTTCCGTTGGCATCGTAGATGTACTTGTGTCCGTTGTTGATGTTCGTGCTGTCCGTAGGAGTTTCTTCCGTGCGGTAGTTGATATCACGAACATTATCGAGCTGGAACTTTCTGCCCGCATCCTTGCCGTAAGTATAGGCGAGTTCATAGCCTGCGTTGAGCGTGCCCTCGAACTGCACACCTGTCTGCGAGAGATGTTGCTTCTTACTCGTGATGCGATGCATGTTGTCGTAGCCCATAGATAACGTATAAGAAGCGGCTTTATTGTCCGTTCCCTTATAAGTTCCCGTTGCGCTTGCCAAACGATACAATGGGTCATAAGAGTAACTATGGCTCATCTGTCCGCCTGCCTTGCCACTCTGTGGGAGTGGAGCATTGTTCTTAATACCGAGCACGTTGCTCACTGCGTCGTAGCTGTAGGCATTGTCCATAATAATACCTGCCTTGGTATTCACCACGAGGTTCTGCAAACGTCTGCGTGCAGGGTCATAGCTATAGAACGTTTCCGCTCCGTTGCAGTATTTGAGGTAAGTGCGCTGCTCAAACTTATCATAGCCAATCTTGTTCACATAGTCGTAGCCGTAGGACTTGTAACCACGGACGTGGTCTACCTGCCCACCGAGGTTGTAGCCGTAGGTTACCTTTTCCTCATCGGGGTAAATCATTTCCAATAGGCGATTATGGCTGTCGTACTTCCACTGTGTCACGTATGTTGCCACTGCCTGATTAGGCACAATCAGCGTGCGCACCGTCTTGGTAACCTCACCCATCTTACCATAGTAATACTCGATCGCGCCACTGCCGTCCTCACGAAGCATCAATCTGCCGATACGGTTGTAAGAAGAGTTGATACCACCGTAATGGTACTTCACGTTATTTTCCGGATGGTCGGGATAGTTGATAGCCGTCAGACGACCGTAGTCATACTCGTAATTGATGGTCCTGCCTTCCTTCTTGAGGTTGGCTGTCTGCTTGGTTATCACATTGCCCAAAGCATCGTAGGTAAAGATGGTGATACCGCTTGCAGGGTGATTTACCTCTGTGCGACGGTCACCCATATCATAGACGGATGTCGTTACGTTGCCCTCGGTGTCTGTTACCTTGACCAATCGGTCGATACCATCATACTCGAAAGAAGTGGTAATGATACCATCGGGTCCGCTGAGTTGCTCGGTCTTCACGGTCTTGCCACTACCATCGGTATAGGTAGCCTGACGATTACCCAACGCATCAGTTACAGTCGTTACGAGTGCATTGCTACCTGCGTCCGTAGAGTATTCCGTCTTGGTCTCAGCATTGTCCGGAAGTGTTACTTTCATGGCACGGTCAAGCACGTCATAAACCGTTACGGTTGGCGACATGTTGTCAAAAGCCTTGTTGAAAGTTGTCTTGTTTCCCACTGCTTCGGTTACAGGGTAGTAAGCCTTAGCCACACGACCGAAAGCGTCATAGATATTGCGTCCGCTGACAATCATCACGTTCTCGTCTTTCGGAGCACTACCCTTGGCTGCTGTCGTTACCACACCGTCTTTCTTCACTTGAACGGGACGCCCGAAGCCGTCCACAAAGGTTACAGTCTCCATATCATCGCTTGGGTGCTGTATGTCGTAATGCTTCGTCACTGCGTAAGCAGGCGATGTAATACCATTGGTGCCGAAAGTAGCCTTAGGCTGATAGTCAAAGGCAATGATGTACGGCACACCTGTTGCCAACTCATTAGGACCACGCACAGCTTTCACACGTCCGAGGTTGTCTATATCCGTTTCATAATAGAAGTGGTTGAGATCCATACGGCGGAGTGCCATACCATAGCGGTAGTCGAAGTTGGCAGCCTCGCTACGGTAGCCAAATGCATCGTCTATGCGCTCCACATACATATTCATCACCGGCTCATAGCGGTAGGTGTACCACATGCGCTGTCCTTTGCTGTTAGCAGGAAGCGTGGTCTTGATAATGTTGCCGTAAGCATCATAAGTATAGTCAGAGACAGCTTCGCCGCTTCCGAGTTGTTGTTTAATCTGCGTAATATGGTCGGCATAGTTCAAATCGTAAGTCGCAGAAACTTGATGATAAGTCTTACCATCACCGCCTGTTACGGTTACGTTGGTAGGTAGCCCGAAGATATGTTTGTTATCATTGTGAGCATATTGTATTGCGGTTTGGTAGTCGAACTTACCCGAACCGTCAGCACCCAACTTGCCCTTATCACTGAACTTGTAGGACTTCAGCTCTCCGTGATAGCCTGTGAGGTAATACTCGTTCCAAGCCTCAGAGGTGGTGATACCGGTTGCCTGTCCCTCATACTGTTTATTGGCGGTATAGCGTAGCGGCACGAAAGCGGAAGCGCGGTCGCTACAGAGTTTCTTCTGTTTGTTGAAAGTATAGCTGTCACCGTTGGCTGTGATATAATAGCCGTCATATTCATTGCGTGTCTCGGTGTACTTGTTGCCTTTGGCATCCTCTACAGACGCTCCAAGCTCATTGCCCTGTGCATAGTAGGTGGACACATCGTAGAGCTGCACAGCCTGACGATAGACTGCGGATTCACCCTGTTCGGTGTCGATATTCTTGGTTACGACCTTTCCAAAACCGAGGAACTCACGCTCGTGGCGATCTTTCTGTCCATCTGAATAGGCAAACATCGTCTTCATCATCGGTCCATCATCACGGATACCATCGTCAATGGTTACGGACGACATTACCCATTTACCACCGGGCAGGCCGTAGGTAGGCGTGCTGTGTTCGTAGTCCAATGTAAAGGTTCCGCCAAGGGAGTTGGTCACGCTCTTGAGCATGTTCGTTCTGCCGATGGCAGAACGGGTTACTTTCAGTTCACTTTCCTTATCGGATTCTACGATGTCGAGGTAGCCGTCTCCGTCTACGTCTTGCAAAGCGTAGGTTGTACGGTTGATGGAGTGTCCTGTGCTTGCGCCTGGATTCAAACAAATTTTGATAACTGGAGTAGGCATAGGAGTGAAAATCGTATAGGTAAATGCTCCATTAACTGATTCTGCTGTAGAGATGTTCTCACTCAACAACGAGGTTCCTTTCCAGAGAATGCCATCGGTAAATCCGTCTCCTTTATTCAAGGCGACAAAGACTTTATCGTCTGTCATCCAGACCTTATCGGGCAAGCCATCGGAATTGATATCCATCAAATCATATTCTTCTACACCGCGAGAGGATACCAAACCAACTCCTCCACTAATACTCCCCGAAGCTTTTACTATACTTTTCTTATCTTCTGTAATATGTTTTTTTGCAAAAATCGTATCACCAGCACCTATACTTATGTTGTAAGATCTTGTCTTTCCGCCCTGTAAGCGGTCTATATCCCATGCTATAGGATCAGTAAACGAATATCCAAGGTTCAATCGAACTCTTCTATCAGTCAGAATTTTATCGGGGAGTCCATCCCCATTGATGTCCATGAATGTTTCTACAGCATCTTCTGTATTCTCAGGAATATTACCAGATATGGATATTTTGGCAAGGAAAGATGTACGCAGGTTATTGAGAACTTTTTTGAGTCCAGTATTCATTTGCATACCAGTAGAACCACCTTTGGAGGGTGTCATCATATCCAAGAGTGCAACACCCGAAGCTACAGGGTTTCCACCTGCTCCCCAAGCTTTGGAACTATGCGTTCCAGTGGTTTTACCCATACCACCATATTTCTCTCCACTGAGACCGCCTTGAGTGTTGGTATATTGAATAGTACCGCCTGCGATAATGTCCGGATAACCGTCGCCATTCATATCCGTCATGGTAACATCTGTTGTTGATGTTCCTCCTGCTTCATTGTAGGTAATTCCCATACTACCTCCTTGCTTGACTGTACTTTTGCTGGTTGATACCAGTGTCACAGCAGTGGCTCCTGTTCCTTGCAAACAATCTCCTGTAAGTGCCGCTGTTTCTGTACTACCTTCTAAAGGATTTGTCAATATGACTTGCTGCTCACCCAATCGAGCAGTCCCCATCGTATCTGCCGTCAGATAAATGAATTCATTCTGACCTATCCAGCGTGCAAAGGTCATTTGGTCTGTGCCAATAGGTGTAAACGCCATGGTTCTCGGATCCAGTTTGGCATCCTTGCTGTCGGGAAGTTTCAGCAGTGATTCGTCAATAGGCTTGCCATACCTGCCTTCGGAGGCATTATAGGCAAAACCGCCCCAGCCACGATACAGCATACCCATACCGGTATTGTCACTTTGGGCATAGAAGCCCGCCTGTGCTGTGCCTGTACCGCTTACCGTAGCCATCGAGGTTACTGCCTGTCCCGATATGTTTCCTGAATAGGAGTAGTCTATCCATATCTTGCCTGCACTGACACCTGTGATTGTCAGCGGGTCTCCTGAAAGAGAACCGCCATTGAGCGTATAGGTCTTCTTGCCGAGCAACTTGTCAGCCGTCTTGACGGTCATCGTCACCGTTCCGCTTGCCGTCGGGGGAACGACGGTAATGCTTGGGGTTACAGACAATGATGCCGTATTGGAGCCCAGTACAACGGGCTTTCCCTCATTGACCATATCGGCAAAGAGAACATAATGGGCAGCCCCTGCCGTTTGCTGCTTGCTGCCATCCTTGGCGGTCACTTCCACCTGCGGTGTCCATCTGACTTTCGACCAGTCCACGTTGGAAGTGGAGCTGACCTCAAACTTCAAATTGGTATAACTGTCAGGATTGGGGATTGTCTGTTGGAGTTCTCCGTCAAACGCTTCATTCCACGCAAAGGTCCGGGTGTATATTTCCTTTTTCCGGTACTTGGGATTCTTATTTCCCAAACTGTCCGTCTCGTTATTGGATGCGTAGACCTTGAGTGTTACATCATCAGTCGTTACGGGTTTGGTAAACTTTCCGGAAAGCCCCAATGAGATGCTTTCTGCAATGTTGGCCACAGTGTGGGCATCATAGATGGCTTCCTCCTCCGATTTGTACACCGTGGTGGAGAGACCGTCGGGAAGTTTCTCTTCCGTTCCCGCATAGGTGATGACGGGTGCCCATTTCACGTTGTCGAAAGCGCCGTTGCTTGTTTCCTCGGTACCGCTCTGCACGCGGAAGTAGATTCTATCTCCTTTCTTGACGGCGATATCCTGTGCCGTTGCATTATAGGCTGTGGCGTCGCCCTTGGCAATTTTCTTGTTCCAGAGTTCCGCACTGCCTTTCTGAATGGCCACGCGCACACCGTCTGCATGGGCATACTCATCCGCATCATAATCCCCCATCGGGGTAATCAGGCTGACTGTACCGGAGATGCTGACGGTTCCATTCTTGGGAGCCTGCCAGACACGCACCATGTCCTCCATCGGAGAGGATTTAATCAGTTCTGCCTGCTCGGCAGGGTCTATCTGGATGACAGAGGCGTCTATCTTGCCGCTGTAGATAATCGGACTCGGCGTATCGGCACTGCTCAGGGTGAAAGTTGGAATGGCATTGCCGGATTTATCGAACTCTATATGATTGAAATAAACCTTTCCGCCCGATACAAGGTCTACCAGACCATCGCCGTTGATGTCGGAGAGGTATTCCGTTGTCTTGGTTTTGGTCGAAGAGAAATCAACACCTACTTCTGCCGTGAATAACTGATAACCTACAGTGGCTTTTGCCCCTCCATTATGTGTAGAACTTGTGATCTTGGAGAAACTGGAGACACCCACAATGCGTGCATCATCTCCATATAGTACTTCACCTTTAGGAGAAGTAGGTATCTGAGGACGATAATAAAGGGCCCCACCTTTTCTAAAAACCTTGTCAGGAAGTCCATCACCATTGATATCCACCAAAGTAGAGACTCCATTGCTCTTATCCAAAGAATATCCGTAAGATGCTCCTATGGTATTTCCTTTCCATTTATCTCCATCCATCGGACCTACACCAGCATAGAATGAACCACTGAGGGAGAAACTCGTTGTTCCACCAAGGGCACTAGGTTTGTCAGAAAATGCTTTGCTGACAAATTGCAATGGATTCAAGAAGTCTGCTCTCAAATGATCGTTATGCGTATTCCATCTCTCCTGCTTGTCCTTGAAGGGCACATAGTTCTTGTCCGACTGCACGTCATCATAATAGTCGAAGTTCTGGAAGGACACTTCCGCACCCTTGTCGTCAAGTTGCCTCACACCCGTGAGCACGTCCTTGTGGAACGCACCCTCCCTGTAGGCGAAGGCATAGCTTCTCAGCTCCGAGCCTTGGAAGTTCACCTTTACCTTTTCCAGCAGTCGGTTGGACGAGGTGAGGTAGCCGTAGCGGGCGTTGTTGGTCTTGAGGTGTTTTTCCTTACTGCCCTCGAATGCTACCACGGTATGGGGCTGCTGTCCGCTGTTACCTGCATGTATTTCCTTGAGATAGATGGCTTTTGCCATGAGCCCCCCTCTGACAGGCTCGTCTGCGGTCTCATAGACGTACTCGATGTAGTCGCCATGAGTCTCCTCCACACGTTTTAGTTTCCACTCAGAGATAACCTCGCGTGTGTTGCCGCCAAGGTCTGTTATTGTGCCTTTGAGGACTGCTCCCTCGCCACCATAGGTGTACTTGACGCCTTGCTTGTCAGTTACCTCCCATGAGTAGTCGGCAGGTGAGCTGCCCTTACGGATGATACGGCTAAAGTCGCCGCCTTGACGGGTGTAGAACTGGCGGTCAGCCTTGCGTGGCATCTTCTCACCACGGTGGGCAACGCCCATCTTGCCGTCTTCGCCCATAGTGGAGAGCATAGAGCCGGATATGAGGTAGGTCTCGGTCTCCTTCTCCGTGTCATAGCGCGGTACACCCCAACGGGTATCAAGCGTAATGGAAGGAACGGAGAGGTTCCAGCCCTCGCCGAGCCATCCGCTGCCACCCTCACTGCTGTACTGAATGCCTAAGGACGGTGCCATGCCATTGCGGGCAGGGGGCATTTCAAAGCCATACTGCAAGCTGGCAGAACCTCGGTTGTTCGCCGTCGGAGGGGTGATGAGGTTGATATTCGCCGTCGGGTCTGCCGCTTTGATGTCGTTCATCATCGTCGGGGTAAATCCGTCGGTCTGGGGTGACTCCGGTGCCTTGATGACACCGTTGATCATATCGGTGAAGTGCGTGGTGCGTGACACGACGCAGGTCTCCTTCTTATCCACCCTGACTCTTTCCAGTGCCACCCAGTGCTTGGTATTCTTGTCGAAGTAATAGGTATTGATATCGTCTTCTGTAAAACCGCTCGGGATTCGCGTGCGGTCGTATTTTATCTTCACCGTCGCACCCTTGCCCTCGAAGTGGTTGCCGTGGGGCAGAAAGCGGTAGCCGTCTCCCTTGGCGGTGACGTTGGTCATGCCATAGTCCAAAGCTGGGATGTCCGTCTCACGGAGTGCCGTGACGGAGTATCTGCCGTTCCTTGCGATGTCCGCAGCCTTCACGGAAAGGACGTTGCCGCCGATGGCGATGCTGTCTGCCCTGTGCGCAAGGAACCGCTTCTCTGCCTTTCCACCGACGGACACGAAGGCACGGGCATAGTCCGCCCTGCTTTCCTGTATGGATGTTATTGTCCTGCTGATGTTCCTGCCATCAATGACTGCCGTGAGCTTGAGCTGTCTGCCCGTCGATGGCACGATTCCCTCGAATTCTCCGTCATGGACGGTGAGGGTTGTGCCGTTTGCTGAGACACGGCTTGCCTTCCCTCGTACGAAGCCGTGGAGGTAGGTCTGACCGTCATAGGCTATGGGGGCGGAGGAAAGGATTATTTCTTCCTGCTTATTGGTATTAGTCTTTGTCTTAGAATCCGCTACGGTCTCGATATGTACATTCCTGACCGAATAAGCGTAGGAAGCAGCCGTCGGAATGGTGAAGAGGACGGTGTTCTTTCCGTCTTTCAGCCACTCTGGACTTATTTCCTCCCTGACGGTCTTCCATTCCTTGGAAAGTGCCGTGAGGTAGCCGCCGACAGCCATGCGGTCGTTGATGCTCCTGCTGATGCCCTGACCAGAGCTTACGCCCTTGAGGTCATAGACCAACCATGCGCGCATATTTGGAGAGACTTTCTCGACTGTTATCTCGAAGATGTTGTCCTCGGGGTTGTCCGAAACCCGTCCGTCGGACTGTCCTATGATGCCCGAGGCATGGTCTGCCGTGTAGGTGGTCTCCATAACGGAAGAAGTTGCTGCTGCTGTCGTCTTTGACTTATCCTCCTTCCTTGCCATCCGTGATATTCCCTGCGTAGCTTTTTCTGCATTATGGACGTTCTTCGTGGACGTCTCGGTCTGTGCTGTCTCCTGTGATATACTCGTGCCGTTGTTTTCACGTGCACTGTCCTGTCCCTTGTATATATGCGTCGCAGCGATGGCTGCGGTGATGGCTGTCAGTAATGCCGCCGATATGAGGTAATGCTTTGTCTTCATAGCCGTTGGGGTTTAGTAGTTTGCCATTATCTTCCTTGTAAATTCCTCTTCTAAGGTGAGTGCTTTGACGACGTACACGCCCGTCTGCGGTACGGTGAAGTCGGCACGCTTGATGGTGCCTCCCGCCATGTCCGTCCGGCTCAGCAGCCTTCCTGATGTGTCATAGACGAGCAGTTCGGCATCGGTCTCCTTGGCGAGTTTCAGCTCGGCACTGAACGCCATACCGGTCACGTCCTTCCTTGTCACAGTGAGGGCAGAATGGGCTTGCCTCTCGATGAAGGAGGTGTTTTCTGCCGACCTTGTCTGTGCCTTGGGCACGCTCGAGCTGCACTCGCTGCCGATCATTACCGCCATGCTGTCCTCGACCGCCTTCTTCGTCTCGTAGGCCACGCCCCTCGAAACGCTCGTCAGGGCGAAGTCTCCGCCGTCGATGCTCAGCCCGTCGATGGTCGAGAGTCCCTTGTTGAAGCCCATGCCGAAGAGCCAGCCGAGACCGGCTTTCTTGGCCGCACGGTGGACGACGATGCCGTTTACCGTATAGCTTACCGTGTCGGGGGTGAAGATGATGCCGAGTGCGTCACCTCCATTCAGGGTGACGGCAGCACCCATGGGCTTACCCTCGACCACGACTTGTGCCGTGGCATTCTTCACGTCGAAGCCGTGGAGGATGTTCTTTCCCAGTCCGAGCGTGGTGCAGAGTCCCGCCCTGTAGTCGGAGGTGAGCGAGGGAATAGTCCATGTGACCTCTCCCTGCTTTCGGCGACCGACCGCATGGGCATACTCAACGCCTCCCGTGCTCTCCGCCATGATGTCGATGCCCGCGTTCTGCTTAATGAGCAGACTGTAGTTTCCCGGGAGCAGGTTCTTCACCGTGTGCGTGCTTGTGGCGAAGATTCCCCGTGAAGCTACGGCACCTTTCTCCATATTCTCCACGGAATCCGCCAGCAAGCTGTATGAAAAACTCGGCAGGCCGACCACCATGCTGATGTCAAGGCTGCCGTCCTTTCGCGGCTTTCCGCCCGTGCAGCTCGCATCGTGCGGTGTTAGCCGTGCCAGTATGCCGTCGAAGCTGGCGAAGGTGAACGTGTCGAATCCGCTGCCATCGGTGTCCATGAAGATGTTGTCGAAGATGAGTTTTTCACGGCTCGCGTCCTTGCGCGAGCATCTGATGATGGTGTTTTCCTGTATATCGGTCTTGTCGCCTGCGTTTCTGTCTATGAGCATGAAGACGTTGCGGTAGTCCGCACCTGCGAACTTGTTGCCTTTGGCGAGGACTCCGTATCCGAGCTCAACCATGTTGCCGCTGTCTCCAAAGCCGTTTCTGCGCAGCTTGGGAATATTTAATGCTGTCTCGCCGCTTGCGATCTCGAAAATCATGCAGGCTGCCTTTGCCGTGCTTTCAACGGGTATGGTTATCTGCAGGTCCTTGCTGCCCCTGCCGTCGATGAGTAAGGTTACGCTGTTTCCTTTCCTGCGTACGATGAAACTCTTTCCGCCCGTATTGCCTGTTAAGACACGATTCCGTATTGTTCCGTCCTCTACGATTCGGATCTCACCCCGTGCGCTGACGTTGAAGCCGTATGCGCACTTCGTGCCCGATGCCTCGGTGAAGCCCACGTTGTAGGCGGGATGGAGCCTCGGGTTGGTGTATTCCATCGTGCCGTTTCCCGTGTCGAGCGGGGAGCTGACGATGTATGCGCCCTCCTTGGGCTCATTCTGCGACACTGCATCCATAAAACCGTCGGAGGTGACGGTGATGCCGTTCCGTGTCCAGACGTCCCTCC
Source organism: uncultured Prevotella sp. (assembly GCA_900548585.1). Classification (GTDB taxonomy): domain Bacteria; phylum Bacteroidota; class Bacteroidia; order Bacteroidales; family Bacteroidaceae; genus Prevotella. The sequence goes on from URLI01000016.1 coordinate 20,342, forward strand.
TATATTCGGTGGAGTCGATGTTCGTCCTGACGAGCCACCTGCGACTCATGACGTGCCACGGCGTCTTGCCTTCTGTCTCTTCGGTAGTCGTGGAGCCGTTGTCATCGCCCCATAGCATATAGCCACCGTCGGGTATGGGCGAGCTGTCCTCACGCCCCATGACGAGAAGGCGTTGGCTCGTCGGCAGGCCGTATGGGTCTGCGTCTCTGAAGCTGTCGTATGTCTTTTCAGTAGAGTATCTTGGTGCTTCCTCGTAGCTCGTCGTGGAGAGAGGCTGGAAGAGGTCGCCCGCATCGTCGCGCCCGATGCCCGTCACCCTGTGATGGTAGGCAGCACTTTCGTCCCTGTCCCATGAAAGGTTGCCAGTCCCCGTATAGTATGAGCCGTTGAGCGTGATGCCGTATCTGATGGCGAGATAGGTCTCCACCTGCCTGCGCTCCAGCGGCGTGAGCGTCCTGCCGTATGCGATGAGCTCGGGCGTGTAGCCATTGAGCGCACCGCCCCCGAACAGGGACTTGTCAAAGGCTGTCGTGAAATTGACGTCTCCGTCCCTGTATGTTCCCGTGGTGATGGTCGCACGTCTGCCTTCTCCCCACACGGAATGCACGGGGGCGTATGCCCTGATGTATGAGACGATGCGGGGACTCGTGGACTTGAACTCCTCTGCGGTCTGCCTCTCGCCGCCCGAATAAAGAAGGTCCTCGCCGACGGTGCTTCCGTAGTCGAGCGGTTCTATGCCCTGCTGCCCGACCGCCTTGTCCCTGCTCACGAGGCTTCCCGCACCCTTGCGTCCGCTGACGGCATATAGCACCTCGTCCTTGTTATAGGCGGTAGTCGTCGGGGCAAACACCCCGATGACGGTCATCTGCGCGAGGTTGGAGTATTTCAGTAGACTCTCCTTCGGCTGATTCCCCTCGGAGAAGTTCAGGGCGGGGTTGAAGTTGAAAGTCCGTATCCATGTGTGCCGCTGCGTGAACTCACCACCGTAGGCTGCGCCCTTGGCATCGTAGAAGTTGGTTCTAACGGAGTCGCCCGAAAAGTCGCGCCAATGATAGTACCCCTGCAGGTCCGTCGTCAGGGGGACAGTCTTCAGCCATGCCTCCGCACCGCTGACCTGACCGGGTGACTGCGCACGGGACTGCACGGGAATGAATAAGGCTGTAACTATTAGAAATGCTGTTTCGTGTAAATGTCGTCCCATAAGTTAATACTGTCTATGTTCTTTTTCAGTCTGATAAGATACCCGCAATAAAAACGGTAAAGAGAGAAAATCCGTAAAATAAAAGTGGGATGGATTGTATCGTGTGTGCGAAAATTGATTAATGCAAAGCCTTTTCGTAGAGTCCTGCATATCTCCCTTGACTGCCGAAAGTGGCGTTCGTTATGTCAAGGGGGCTGAAATTGGTAAAATCAACGTTGTCTTCATAAGCATGAACGTTTAAGTTGTTTTTTCCTAAGCGCAAATATAGGTTATTCTTCTTTAATTTGCAAGGAATTGCACAGAAAAATTTTATTTTTAACACGCAAAAGGATGATGAAGACAATAAAAAGGGAGTATTAGACAGCAAATTCACGACGAGGATGGGCTTTGGACATAAAACGCCAATTCAAGTGCGGAAAAATGAAACGGACTGATAAAAAAGTGTGGCTTTCTCTTGTTTTCATCGAAAATAAAGACTACCTTTGCAATGTTAGGTAAGTGGTCTTTGAGGCATTGCAGAATAAAGAGAGGGAAAGAAACTCGCTCGTTTCCAAATCGTTCACCTTTTATTATTCTATATTATGTTTTCCTTTTGTAATCAGCCGATTACATTCGCTCCTATTACTTTATATGCGGAAGGACCTGCCATAAAAATGTGGGAACTTTAAGCTTTGTTTCTCACATATCCATTTCCGGACAATGCATATTGCCTCAAATATGGGCTTGTGGATATGCTCAATGCCGCTATTGTAAAACCCGGTTTTGCGGATTTGTTGATTTCTTGTTATGCGGTTCCGCCTACTGTCTGTAGAATTTTAGCATCGCGATGTTGTATATCGTGAGGAATTTGCTCTGCAGTTCGTTTTGCTTAGCGGCGAGCAGTTTGTCTCGTCCGTTCATAAGTTCAACGATGTTCTTCAGTCCGAGCCGGAACTGTTCTTGCAGCAAGTCGAAACTTGCCTGCGCGCTCTCGGTGCCAATCTTGGCAGCCTTGAAACGGTTCTGGTTGGACTCTGCCTGCAGCCAGTGGTTCTCAATCGTGCTGTATAGTTTTGTCCTTTCGTTCTCAAAGTCAAGCACGAAGTCCTGTTGCTGCAGTTTTGCCTTGTTTATTGCTGTTCTTGCCTGCCTGTTGTCAAAAAGTGGTATGTTCACAGTCACGCCGCCACCGAGGTTGAAGTTGTTTTTTATTTGGTTTCCCCACTTGTTGTCACTCATTGAAGTGGTGTTTGTCACTGCGCTCGCGTTGAGGCTAACCGTCGGCATCCTTTTTGCCTTCGCAAGGTTTATTGATATTTCGCTGCTTTTAATGCCCTGCATTGCTTGTCTTATTTCAGGCCGGCTTGCCCAAGCCCTCTCGTATACATTGCTCAGGGCTGGTATGTCCTCAAGTGCCATCTCGTCGGTTGTGTGTGGAATTTCCACGTCAAAGTCAGTGTCGGTCAGTTGCAGGAGTTGTTTCATTTGTCGCTTGTAGTCTTTCACGTTTGTCTCCGCTTCCACCACCTTATATTCTGCCTCTGCTCGCTGTGCCGTCAGTTGTGCCAAGTCAGCCTTGCTCATTTTCCCAACTTCCACCATAGTTTTCCCGCGTTCCTCGTTTTTCCTGCATGTTTCCAGACTCTCTTTGTTTACGCTTATGGCCTCATTGCTGTAAACAATCTGCACATACAGTTGAACGATCTGCTCCTGAATGTTGTTTGCGGTTATTGCCGAGTCGGTTTGCGCCATCTCCTCGTTCATCCTGTTCTGCTTCACGGTGTTTGTGTTTCTTCCCCCGTCCCAAACAATCCAGTTCGCGCTTATGCCGTATGAGCCGTTGTAGAATACCTTGTCAACCGATTTCTGCACATATCCGTTTGCCACTGTGGCACTTCCAGTCTCCGGCCATGGCCTGTATGTCACGTTCTGCGATGTCTGCGCGATGAGCGATGGCAGCATTGCAGCCTGCGACTGCAGCACGTCCTCGTGCATGCTTCGTTTCTTTATGTTGCTTTTCTTTATCTGTATGTTGTTCTGCAGTGCATAGTCTATACATTCCTGCATGGTCCATTTCTTGGTTTCCTGTGCCGTTGCCGTGGAGACAATGCCAAGGAGAAGAAGTGCAAAAAATGTCGGTCTCATTGATTTTATAATTAAAGTATGTGCCTTGAATGTTGTGACTGTCCTCAACCTTCAAGGCTTTTCATTCTTGCAATATATTTTCCAAGTATGTCGAATTCTATGTTCACAACAGTTCCCACCCGTATGTCGCAGAAGTTTGTGTGCTCCATGGTGTATGGGATTATTGCCACCTGGAACGTGTCGCTCGTCGGGTTGCACACCGTAAGTGACACGCCATTCACCGTAACGCTGCCTTTATCCACCGTGAAATACCCTCTGCCCACCATCTCTGGCGTGATTTTGTGGCGGAAAGTGAAATATTTGCTTCCTTGTGCGTCCTCCACGGCTATACATTCTGCCGTCGTGTCAACGTGTCCCTGGACTATATGTCCGTCGAGCCTGCCGTTTATCATCATCGACCGTTCCACGTTCACCTTGTCGCCGGTCTTTAGCTGTCCGAGGTTCGAGCGGTCAAGTGTTTCTTTCATTGCCGTGACGACATACTTGTTTCCCTCGTTTTTTACGACCGTCAGGCACACTCCGTTGTGAGCCACGCTCTGGTCTGTCTTCAACTCGTCTGCGAAAGGGCATGTGAGTGTGAAATGCACATTTTCTTTTTCTCTCTCTATTGCCACAACGGTGGCGAATGCTTCTATTATACCGCTGAACATAGTATATTTTCGTTGATTGCGATGCTGTTGCACATTGTCCGTACTCCAATGCCCAACAAAAAAGGAGGGCCGTATCGATGAAGTGATGAAACTCCGAGTTGAAATGATTTGAGAGCTCTCCGTCTTTGTAATCCACCGGCCTTACGGCTTAGGTTCACGAGTGAACTTTATATGGCCCGCCATTGACAAGAGAAATCTTCCCGGTTTTCTGTATTTATTTGATGAGTATCCCTATCTATACGATACGGCCGGTTTGTTCTCCTTTTCAAATGCAAAATTAGCATTTTATCCCGTTACCTCCAAATTTTTTAAGAAATATTCAAATAAATATTTCGAGTTGTACCTGTATTTGTGGCTAATTTGTCCGCAACGCCGTTTCTGTGCCTGCTTCCAGCATCTTTTCCATCAGGTGTTTTGCTGGCATCGTGCCGTATGCCCCATTACTTGTGCTTGCTTCGTCGAAAGTTTTCACGCCGTCAGGTGTCATACCTTTATAATACAATGCGAACGGAACAGGCTCGCTTTCGTGTATCCGGGTTTCGACCGGGGTTGGGTGATCGGGCAGTATCGCAATTGCCACAGGCTCGTCACTTTGTACTATATGGTTGTAGATTGGCGCGATGAGACGATGGTCGATGTCAGTTATTGCTTGCAGTTTCATTCTGAGATTCCCTTCGTGCGATGCCTCGTCGGGTGCTTCAACGTGTACGAACACGAAGTCATAACGTCGCAGAGCGTTTATCGCGGCTGCGGCCTTGCCCTCATAGTTTGTGTCGGCATGACCTGTCGCCCCCTTCACGTTTATGATGTCGAGACCGGCGTGAAGGCCTATTCCACGCACGAGGTTGACCGCGCTTATCACGCATCCCGACCTTATCTGCGGGTGGATTTCCGACAGTGGTGGCATGTCCGGGCGATAGCCTCCGCTCCACGGCCATATACTGTATCTTTCCTTCCCGTGTGACAAGTCTTTCAGTATGTCCTGCGATTTGCGTATTGTTTCGTTCAGCAGCCTGGCAGTCTGCCGGCTGGTCATTCTTTCGTGCTTTCTCCCGTCTCCATCAATGAAGACATCGCGCCTGTCTTCCAAGCCCTCTTCTGCCGTGACCGCGATTTTCTCCATTTGCTCACCGATATGCTCGTGTGGCGGAAAGCATGAGACGTGCTTGTCCCCGCCTTTTATTACAAGCAGGTGCTGGCATAGTGTTCCTTCGACGAACCTCAATCTGTCACTGTTAATGCCTCCGTTTAGCCGGCTTATTATTTCTCTTGCAATCACGCTGTTTATGTTTCCTCCATTGTGAGAAACAATTTTGCCGTCGTCCGTGGTTATGATGTTGCACCTCAATGCCATGTCTGCCGCCTCCATGTCATAACCCATGCCGGCGGCCTCCAGCGGCCCGCGTCCTTCATACACATTGCCCGGGTCATATCCCAGTATGGTGGTGTTGGCCACCTCACTCCCCGGTGGGAATCCTTCTGGGATTGTCGTCAGTTTCCCCGTGCGTCCCTGCCTTGCAATGGTGTCCATGAATGGCGTGTCGGCATATTGCAGAGGTGTTTTGCCACCGAGCCTCTCAACAGGGTGGTCTGCCATTCCGTCGCCTACGATGATGATGTTTTTCATCTGTCATGCTTAGAAGGAGTGCAAGGACTGCCGCGTCTGCTATCAGTCCTCCGCGCTCTCCACCCTTTTTCTGGCAATCAGCTTTTTAATTGCAAAATATGCGATGCATACAAGAACCAGTGCTATGATGCTCCATTTGATGTAGTCCCCGTATTCAATGAGTTTGTCCTTCAGTTGTTCCTCCGGGACTATCGAGTGCATATACCACCCCAGCACCGCGAGTATGCAGTTCCAAACCCCTGCGCCGATTGTAGTGTAGAGCAGGAATTTCCAGTAGTTCATCCTTGCCAGTCCTGCGGGTATTGAAATCAGGTGCCGTATCCCGGGAATGAGCCTTCCTGTTATTGTTGCGACCATACCGTGGTCGTAGAAATATTTCTCGCTTTTCTCCACCTTATGCTGGTTGAGCAGGCATAGGTGTCCGAGGCGACTGTTGGCGAACCTGTATATTATTGGTCGCCCGAGATAGTACCCTGCGACATAGTTTATCGACGCGCCGAAGTCAGCCCCGAGCGTCGCGAACAGTATCACGAGGATTATGTCCAGTTCGCCTCCTGCGGCGTGATATGCGGCAGGAGCCACCACAAGTTCCGACGGAACGGGTATCACGGTACTTTCCAGCAGCATAAGGAAGAAAACGAGTGGGTAACTTATATGCCCGAGGAATGATGTTATAAGTGTTTCTATCCAGTCCATTATCAAAGTTTGTTGTTTTTTTTATGTGGCTTGACATTGCCGAGCAGCATCTCTGCCGCATGAGGAGATTTCTCGAAAGCGATTTTCCTGTATTTGATATATTCCTTCTCGTTTTCGATATATAGGCAGAACAATGCGTGGTAAGCGTAAACCTCCGGCAGTTCGTCGCCGCAAATCTCGAGAAGTGACTTCGTTGTCAGGTATGCCGAAACATACAGCCGGCTCTCGTATAGCGCCATCGCTATTCTGAGATAGGTCTGTGCAGAGTAGTCCGAATCCTTCAGTGCCTTTTCATAACATTTCTGTCCCTTTTCGTATTCGCCTTTCGACATCAGCGCCAGTCCGCGCATTATGTCTTTCTCCGCGCTGTTCCATTCTGCCTTGTCGCTCCTCTCGATATATGCGAGAGCCTCGTCGCTTCGTCCAAGGTGGCACAGTGCCACGATGAGTTCCCTGTATATCTCGCCGGTGTTTTTCGAGTCTATGGATATTTTTTCCTCCGCTTTCTTCAGGTGTTCCACACCTTCCTGCAGCCTGTTCTGTGCGATCATCGCCATCCCGAGCATCATATCTCCCCCCTCCTCGTCAGGGCGCAGGGTGCTGAAGAGCCTGAAATAGCGCGCCGCCTCGTCGTAGTTGCCAAGTTGGTATAGCGCGTTCCCTTTGTTTAGTGCCGCCTCGTCGTCGTTGGGGTTTATGGCGAGGCTGTATTCGCTGCTCACTATCGAGTCCTCGATGTCACCGTCCATCAACTGTGCCTTGGCAAGCAAATTCCAGTAGGCTGTCTCGTATGGGTCGCCGTCTATCAGTTCGTTAAGTATCTTCTGCCCCTCTTCCAGTTTCCCGTTGTCAATCAGCACCATTGCCTTTATTTCCTTCTTGCGGTCGTTGTCCTCTCCCCCGCATTTCCCGAGCCACGCGCTCGCCATTTCAAGGCAGTCATACTCGGCATATATTCTTGCAATCTCTTCGGCAACCTCTTCCCTGTCGTCTTCCTCTACGTCATATATCTGTTGCAGCAGTTCTGCCGCCTTGGCATCCTGCCTGCGTGTCAGCATAATCTCTGCCTTTATGTATTTGTATTCTATGTTGCCTTTGTCGGCAACTTGTTCCATAGTCCTTTCCGCCTCCCCGGGGTTATGGTCGTATGTCAGTTGCATGCGCGATTTCATAAGCAGGGCATCGTCGGCATCGGAAAATGTCACTATCACATCATCCACTATTCTCCTTGCCTTGTCCACTTTGCCGTGCATGCAATAGTAGTCAGCTATGTCCAGCAGGTCGTCAGGGTCGAAGAAGCGTCCCTTCCCCGTCCTCTCAGTTTTTTCGAACGAGCTGAGAAGCTCCCTGAACTCATCGTTGTCGTAAAAGTTGTCTGCCATTTGCCTGTCTTTTCGGTTATGCCTTTGACTTCTTTGCCCAAGTGTCTTTCAGTCCGACCGTCTTGTTGAATATCAGATGCTCAGGCCTCGAGTCGTTGTCAGCCATGAAATATCCGATGCGCTGGAACTGCAGGTATTCTCCCGGTTTGCGCTCTGCGGCGAACGGTTCAACGTAGCATTCGTTGATTATGCTTAGTGATGTTGGATTAAGCAGTTCGCGGAAGTCGCGCTCGTCTGCGCCCGGGTTCTCCACGTTGAAGAGCCTGTCATATTGTCTCACCTCTGCCTTCACGCAGTGGTCTGCGCTCACCCAGTGCAGCGTTCCCTTCACTTTCCGGTTCGCCCCTTCCATCCCGCTCTTGCTCTGCGGGTCATACTCGGCGTATATCTCTGTGATGTTGCCATTGTCGTCTTTACTGCAGCCAGTGCATTTCACTATGTAAGCGTTTTTCAGCCGGACTTCCTTTCCTGGTGTCATGCGGAAGAACTTTCCCGGTGCGTCCTCCATGAAATCCTCCCTTTCAATCCACAGGTTGCGGCCGAATGTGATGCCATGTGTGCCGTCCGCCTCGTTTTCCGGGTTGTTAACGGCGGTCATTTCCTCTGTCTTGTCCTCTGGATAGTTCGTTATAACGAGTTTCACTGGATTGATCACTGCGCTGACCCTGATGGCTTTGGTGTTAAGGTCTTCGCGTACGGCAGCCTCAAGCAGCGCCACGTCGTTTAGCGCATCGAACTTGGTATATCCTATGGAGTCTATGAACTTGCGTATGCTTTCCGGCGAGTAACCCCTCCGGCGCATCCCGCACAGCGTGGGCATCCGTGGGTCGTCCCATCCTGCCACGAGGTGCTCATCCACGAGAGCCTTCAACTTTCGCTTGGACATCACGGTGTATGTCAGGTTGAGCCTGTTGAACTCAATCTGCCTTGGTCGGTATTCGTCTTGCCTGTCCATTTCCTGCAGTTCGTCCACGAGATGGTCATAGAGTGGCCGGTGCGGCACGAACTCGAGTGTGCATATTGAGTGTGTCACCCCCTCGAAATAGTCGCTCTGCCCGTGTGCGAAGTCATACATAGGGTATGCGTGCCATTTTGTGCCAGTGCGGTGGTGCGGGGTGTGTATCGTGCGGTAAATTATAGGGTCGCGGAAGTGCATGTTGGGGTTTGCCATGTCGAGTTTCGCGCGCAGCACCATCTTTCCTTCCTCCGCCTCCGGGGTGTTCATAAGCCTGAACAGCCTGAGGTTTTCCTCCACAGGCCTGTCTCTGTACGGCGATGGCGTGCCGGGTGTCGTCGGCGTTCCCTTCTGTTCGGCAATCTGTTCGCTTGTCTGCTCGTCAACGTATGCCTTCCCGTTTTCAATCATCCACAAGGCGAAGTTCCACAGCTTGTCGAAATAGTCGGAAGCGTAATACACGTTACCCCACTTGAACCCGAGCCATTCTATGTCGTGCAGTATCGAGTCAACATATTCAGTGTCTTCTTTCGACGGGTTGGTGTCGTCAAACCTAAGGTTGCACACACCTTTGTATTTCTCTGCCACGCCAAAGTCCATGCATATCGCCTTTGCGTGCCCTATGTGCAGGTATCCGTTCGGTTCCGGCGGGAAGCGTGTCTGTATCCTTCCTCCGTTCTTACCCTCGGCAAGGTCTTGTTCCACTATTTGCTCCACGAAACTCATGCTTTTCTTTTCCTCTTTGGGATTATCTTGCTGCATTTTCATTGTTATGTCCTTTTTACTTTTCAATACCCTCGCGGCACGATGCCGCATGGAAAACGTTGCAAAGTTACACATTTTATTTTTTATAGCAGATATTCCTCGTCCAAATCTTTCCTTATAACGTCAGTAATTTGTAATTTTGCACCCGGAATAGAATAACTGTATAAAAAAGGTTAATTATGAAATTGACAACAAAAAGGTATGTCGTTCCAATCCTGATATGCTGCGCGATAGTTGCAGGGGTGACATATTTCTATCTTTTCTCTTCCATCGCAAGAGACGGGCAGGCACACTGCCTGTACATAGACAATGATGACAACATAGACTCGGTGTTTGCAAAACTCGACACCATGACAACCTCTTCGGGGATGGCCGCTTTCTCAATGCTTGCGCGCCACAGCGGATACGGGGACAACATAATCCCAGGCAGGTATGTCTTGAAATCTGGCACTGGCGCATTGCGGCTGCTAAGGAAACTGAAGAGCGGGGCGCAGACACCAGTGCGCCTCACAATACCGAGCGTCAGGACGGTTGACAAACTTGCGGCTGCCATAGGAAAGAAACTGATGGCAGACTCACTCGAACTGGAAAGAGCGTTTGCCGACCCTGCCGTGTGTTCAAGGTACGGATTAGACACCATGACCATAGCGTGCCTGTTCATACCAAACACATACGACGTTTATTGGACTATTTCCGTCCGTGGGCTGCTTGACAGGATGCAGAAGGAGAGCAGGGCTTTCTGGAACGAGGACCGCCGACGGAAGGCAAAGGACATCGGACTGACCGAAGTGCAGGTGATAACGCTCGCAAGCATCGTGGACGAGGAGACTGCCAACAATGCCGAGAAGCCCATGGTCGCACAGATGTATATCAACAGGCTGCGTGCCGACATGCCGCTGCAGGCAGACCCAACGATAAAGTTCGCGCTGAAGCAATTTGAACTGAAGCGCATTTACCGAGCACAACTGTCCGTCAGCAGTCCGTTCAACACATACCGCAACAAGGGACTGCCGCCGGGACCGATACGCATACCGACCGTTGCCGGCATAGACGCAGTGCTGAACCACGCAAGCCACGACTATCTATATATGTGTGCGAAGGAGGATTTAAGCGGCACGCACAATTTCGCCAGAACATACAGTGAGCACCTTCAGAATGCCAGGAGATACTCCGACGCGCTTGACAGGCGTGGCATAAAGTGATTATCATGTAGATTTGCAAACATTCAACGCGTGGCATCGCGGTCTACTGCCCTGCATTGAGGAGTTTGCCTAAAATGTTAGCGCGGAAATCCTTTCTGTGTGGCGGAACGTGTGTCTTTGAAAAAAGTGTAAATTTCTTTGCCGTGATGTTTTTTTATGTTATCTTTGCACGCAACAAATCATAAAATCAAGAAATACTAACCATGAAATCGCCATACAACAGGACTTTCATGCTGTCAAACATCGTGGCAGCAGTGGATTTGCTTACATTCAACTTGGTTCTGCTCCTGTGCTACCTGCTTAATATATGGCCATACGAAAACGACCACGTAATGCTCCTGTCAGACTTTTTTGTTGCCAATATTTCTTACATCACAGCGCAGTATTTTGTGGGCATAACGCTTCACGGGCGTTTCTCCACTCCGGCTTCCGTTATGCGCAACACGTCGCGGTCGTCCGTGCTTTTCACGATTGTCAACGCAGCGATTCTTGGCATGGCGCATTTTATCGTGCCAGGGTTCTGGCGGTCGCTCCTGGTGGCATCTGTGGTGTTCGGCTTTACGAGCGTGGAACGCCTCTTGCTCCGTAACTTCATGAAAAAATTACGGACAGAAGGAAAGCACAACATGAGCACCATCATAATTGGATATGGCAACATGGTTCAGAGGGTTGCCAGTGTCATGCAAGATCCGTTTTATGGGTACAGACTTCTCGGCATCTTCGCTGATGAGGGTATAGACGGGAAATACAATTTGTTGGGACGTGTCGGCGATGTTATGAAATGGCTTGAAGAGAACAAGGTTGACGAAATATACATATCGGAAAAGGTATATGACGATGAGATGAAACCCTTGATGAAACTCTGCCACGGCAGAATGATCAGGGTGTTCTATATACCCGGAAATCACAACACCTTAGACCGCAAGACAGAGTTGCTTGAGATGGGTAACGCATACGTCATGGCACGTTACAAGGAACCGCTGATGAAGATGCCGCAGCGAATTAAGAAAAGGTTGTTCGATGTGATTTTCTCCGCCGTGTTCCTATTGTTGTTATTCCCGTGGATATTCGTAATCGTGGCAATAATAACCAGAATGACGATGCCCGGACCTATTTTCTTCAAGCAGAAGCGGACGGGGTATGACGGAAAGGATTTCTGGTGCTACAAGTTCCGCTCTATGAAAGTAAACAACGACAGCGACAAGGTGCAGGCAACGCAGGACGACCCGAGAGTGACAAAATGGGGACACTTCATGCGCCATACAAACATTGACGAACTGCCGCAGTTCATCAACGTGCTTATGGGTGACATGAGCATCGTAGGGCCGAGGCCGCACATGCTGGCGCACACCGAGTATTACTCGGAGAAGATCGGCGACTACATGATACGCCATTATGTCAAGCCTGGAATCACGGGGTGGGCACAGACGCACGGCGAACGCGGGGAGACAAAGACCGTTGAGGACATGGCAAGGCGTGTGGAGAAGGACATCTGGTATATAGAGAATTGGGGGTTCTGGCTCGACATACAGATTATTTTCAAGACGGTGATGAACGTGTTCGTTGGCGACGATAAGGCGTATTAGCTAATATACTGTAACAATGACAATAGCAACAGACTTTGACGGGACCATCGTTGAGCACCGTTACCCGGAGATCGGCGCGGAAATACCATTCGCGACTGAGACCTTGCGAATGCTTATAAATGACCGGCATAAACTTATATTATGGAGCGTCAGGGAGGGGAAACTGCTCGACGAGGCCATAGAATGGTGCCGCGAGAGGGGCGTGGAGTTCTATGCCGTCAACAGAGATTACCCAGAGGAAAGTGTTGAGGGCAACAACCATTTCAGCAGGAAGGTAAAGGCGGACATATTCATAGACGACCGCAACATTGGCGGACTGCCAGACTGGGGGACTATTTACCAGATGATAAAATACGGCAAGTCATTCGAAGACGTGATGCGCGAACGATTGGGGCAGGTGCCGGAATATGACAGGCCGAGGAAAAAGCATTGGTGGCAGATTGGCTGAAGCGAACTACGCCTGCCACAGAGATCTGCTCGTGTATCTTTCTCTTTGCGGCTTTGTCAGAACGGTTTCCTGAACTGACATGGTTCGTGAGGGTCGTTCCATCGTGAGCAGCCGTATGCCGTCTTGCCTTTTATCACTTTACCCTTGCCGCACAGTGGGCATTTCATACCTGCGCGGACGCGCTTGGTGGGTGCTTTCGCCTTTTCCTTTTTGTCCTTCTGCGATTTCTTTTTGGTCGCTGCTGGCACCTCGGCGGTGACGTGCCGGTTGGTGCTGTCCGCAAGCACCTTGTTCACGATCTGCGTCACCTGTTCTTTCAGTCCTCCGATAAACTCCTCCGGCGAACCTCCGCCATGCTCTATGTCGCGCAAGCGTTTCTCCCAGATGCCTGTCAGTTCGGGACTTTTCAGCAGTTCCTCGTGTATTATGTCGATGAGTTCCATCCCAGTGGGCGTTGCCACGATGTTTTTCTTCTCCCTCTTTATGTAGTGCCGCTTGAACAGCGTCTCTATTATCCCGGCGCGCGACGACGGCCGTCCGATGCCGTTTTCCTTCATTGCCGCCCGCAGTTCGTCATCGTCAACGAACTTTCCGGCAGTTTCCATAGCCCTAAGCAGTGATGCCTCGGTGTAGTGCTTTGGTGGTATTGTCATTTTCTCGGTCAGTGTCGGCTTGTGCTGTCCGCTCTCTCCCACGGCAAAGTCGGGCAAAATCCGTTCCTCGCCGTTGTTACCTTTCTGTTGCTCCTGTGCTGTGGCAGGCTGTTCCTGGTTGTTTTCCGTCTTTTCCACGTCATACACCACGCGCCATCCCTTGTACGTAATCAGTTTTCCGTTGGCCTTGAACCCAATGTCCTCCACCTCTCCCATCACGGTCGTTGTGGCAAACTTGCAGTCTGGATAAAATGCGGCGATGAAGCGGCGTGCCACGAGGTCGAACACTTTCTGTTCGGCATCGGTCAGTCCCTGCGGTGGAACGCCTGTGGGTATTATTGCGTGGTGGTCGGTCACTTTTGATGTGTCGAACACCCGTTTCGATTTCTTCAGCGGTTTACCTCCGAGAGCCCTCACCAGTTCCGCATACGGATGCTGTCCGGCGAATGCCGTCTTGAAAAGACCGTTCATTGTCTGCGGACACTTGGGGTATATGTCGTCAGAAAGGTATTGCGTATCCACGCGGGGGTAGGTCGTGAACTTCTTCTCGTAAAGGCTTTGTATCAGGTTGAGCGACATTTCCGCCGAGAAACCATACTTGCGGTTCAGATCCACCTGCAGCGATGTCAGGTCGTATAGTTGGCGCGGGGCTTCGGTGCCATTCTTCTTCTGCACATCGGTGACGGTGAATGGCCTGCCGGAAATTGTCTGGAATGCTTTCTCACCCTCCTCCTTTGAAGCGAACTTGCCGCTTGTGGCAGTGAACAGCGTGTCGCGGTATATCGTGGCAAGCACCCAGTATGGTTCCGGCTTGAAATTGTCGATTTCCTTCTGGCGGTTGACAATCATTGCCAGTGTCGGTGTCTGCACCCTGCCGATGCTCAGCACCTGGCGGTTCTGCCCGTATTTCAGTGTGTAGAGCCTTGTGGCGTTAATGCCGAGCAGCCAGTCGCCGATGGCGCGCGAAAGCCCCGCCATGTATAGTTTCTGATATTCGCCCTGGTCTTTCAGTTTCTCGAAGCCCTCGCGTATCGCCTCATCGGTCATCGACGAGATCCACAGACGCCTCACAGGGCATTTCGCACCTGCTTTCAGCATCACCCATCGTTGTATCAGCTCGCCCTCCTGCCCTGCGTCACCGCAGTTTATTATCCCGTCGGCAGCCTGCATCAACTGTTGTATTACAGCGAACTGCTGTTTGATGCTGTCCTGACTGATGAGTTTTATGCCGAAGCGTTGCGGTATTATCGGCAGCGAGGCGAGGCTCCACGCCTTCCACATCGGTGTGTAGTCGTCTGGCATCTTCAGCTCGCACAGGTGTCCGTAGGTCCATGTCACCTGATAGCCGTTGCCTTCCATATACCCTTTATGCTGCGACGTAGCGCCGATTATCCGTGCTATGTCGCGTGCCACGCTTGGTTTCTCTGCTATACAGACAATCATTTCAGTTTGTTGCTTTTATGTGTGCAAAGGTAATGTTTTTTGTTCAGAAACGTTTCGCTTTCATGCGAAAGGATCACAGGTGGCGGATGAACGGTAGTCAGGCCGTGCGTGTTTGTCATCCATTCGGTTTCAGCAGGACGTAGTTCTTGCTTCGCCACACTTCCTCGTATGGCGACATGGCGGACAGTATGTCGCGCACATGCCTGAAGCCTTCGGTCTCCTGACTCTCGTCAATGAGCAGATATGGCAGTTGCTTGCCTTCAACGCCTCTCTCGTGGGCTACATACAGGTACCGCTCCGTCATGCTTTGCGTGGAGAACACATCGGTGAAAACGCCGTAAGGCTTGCATTCGAGAACCGAAATCATCGTTATCGAGAAATTGCAGATGAGGTGACTGCCACGCGGTATCATAGGCTTCACCTCTTTTATCATCCTGTTGTGCAGGTCGGCATTCTCCTTGTTCGTAAACAAGTGGCGCGTCGCCTTGCTGTCTATGGTATGCCGGCATTCGAAGCGGTTGCCGTCCTCCATCATTGGCCTGACAATGTTTGTCACGGTGAGGCCGACGCACACGGAGACAACAATATACCTCACAGAGATGGCAGTGTTTCTTAACGATGGCATTTCCTCACCCCTCGCGATCACAGATACGGCCAGGGGCATGGCGAGTATGCACAGGCACTGGCCGTAGAACTGGCTCGTGCCGTTGCTGCCGATTGGGAAGACGAGTGGTATGAACATGGCGAGTGCGATGAGCGACGACGGCTGTCGGTTTTGCGGTGTGTCCCTGTCAGGCATTTTCTTTCTCCCGTAAATGTCCAGCAGGAAAGCGGCAAGGCAGAAACCTACTGTGGTGTTGGCTGATATGCCGTCTTGCCAGACAACTATTACGATCATTGCTGCGAGTATTGAGAATGCCGCGTGCAGCATACGCCTGCCAACCTGCATGTTGGCCAGTATGAAGCCGTACATGACAAAAGCCATGAAGAGTGCCATCTTTATCTCGTCCAGTATGTCTTCGAGATAGTGTCTTGTAACAGACATAATGCTGTGTGGGTCGTTGCAGTCTCCGCTCATGGAAAAGAGGTCGGCGGCGGTGAGTTGCAGCACGCCCGACGTGCCGTCGGCCCATGCCGTGCAGAACACCGCCGTGCATCCGGCGGCCACGCCGGCCAGGAACGGCAGCAGGTGTTTCCACCAGCACATTCTTATCCCGTTGTATTTGGAGACAAGCATTGCGTAGAGAGGCAGGAGAATGAATGTAAGGTTGACAAGACGCAGGAAAAAGGATATGCCCGTCAACAGTCCTGCCAGCGCGATGTATGTCACCTGCCGCCTGTCGGAGTGCAGTCCCCTGTGGTACGACAGTATCGCGCACACGAGCATGAAGATGGAAAGGTCGTTGTAGTTTATCTCGCTGTATGCGCCATATTGCGCAAGCATCATCATTGCGAGTCCTGCTATGATGTATTTCGTCCTTATCATTTTCCGCAGGTAAAGGTATATAATTGTCTGCATGGCAAGCAGCATGGCGACGCGCATCATCCGCAGTCCGAACAGTGTGTCTATGCCTAACAGGTTGCACACGGCGCTGCAAAAGTGATACGTCAGATACCACTGCCCGAGATAATATGTGGTATATGGGTCTTCGTTGAAATGCTGGTAGCCGGAAAGGTATATCCCGATGTCGAAATGCGAGATGCCCTGCAGTGAGGCCGCGAGCAGGAATATTGCTGCTGCGGCAAGGTATATTGCGAATGGCAGCAATCCGTTGCCTTCTCCGTTTCTGTAGTGAACGATGTCTGTCCTTTCCTGTGTGTTATCCATGTGTGTGTCTGTTTGTAACGCCCAGCTTATTCGTTTATGCCAAACGGCAACACAAATACGGCGAATTTGCAACATAAATACGGCGAATTTGTTCACCAAATACGGCGAATTTGCTCACCAAATACGGCGAATTTGTTCACCAAACACGGCGAATTTGCTCACCAAATACGGCGGTTTTATCAATGGGTTGGAATGCTTTCGCCGTATGAATTGGCGTCAAGCGTGATGCCGTCAGCATCCTATCCCGACACGTCCGCCCTGTTCACCGCCGCGATGACCTGCTCCACCTCGCTGCCGGTCATGGCCTGGTTGCACGGCAGGCTCAGTTCCTCGCGGTGTATTCTTTCCGTAACAGGCAGGCTCATGGCATTCCATTCGTTGTAACACTGCTGCTTGTGCGGTGGTATGGGATAGTGAATCATTGTCATGATGCCCTGTTCCTTCAGCCTTTGCCTCAGCAGGTCGCGTTGCTTGCACAGCACTGGGAATATGTGATGCACGCTGCGCTGGCAGTATTCCGTTGTCGGCAGCACAATGCCAGCGTTGTTGATGTTCTCAATATAACACCTGGCAATCTCCCTGCGTCGCATGTTCTCGCTGTCAAGGTATTTCAGTTTCACGCTCAGCACTGCGGCCTGCATCTCGTCGAGGCGGCTGTTGCGTCCCCTGTGCCGGAACACATATTTCTCCGATGAGCCATAGTTGGCGATTTTCCTCACCATTTCCGCGAGGTCGCCGTCATCGGTTGTGACCGCCCCTCCGTCTCCCAGTGCGCCGAGGTTCTTCCCCGGGTAGAAACTGTGCGCCGCAGCTGCCGTGCGTGCCTCCATGTCCCTGTTTATGCCGTGTGCCTGCGCCCAGTCCTCTATGAGGAGCAGCCCGTGCCTGTCGCATATCTCCCTTATTCTCCTGGTGTATGCAGGGTAGCCGTAGAGATGGACTAACATGATGGCGCGCGTGCGCGGTGTCACGGCCTGCTCTATGAGGGAGTCGTCAATGCAGAACGTGTCTATGCGCGGCTCCACCGGCACTGCCCGCAGGCGGTTCTCCGTTATCGCGAGGATTGTGGCTATGAACGTGTTTGCCGGTACGATCACCTCGTCGCCCTCTTTCATCTTGCCCATCTCAATGTATGCGCGCATGATGAGTGTCAGCGCGTCAAGACCGTTTCCAACGCCGATGCAGTGGCGGCATCCCATGTACTGCGCGTATTCGCGCTCGAAGCGTGCGACACACTCGCCGTGAATGTACCATCCGCTGTCAACCACATTCCTCACGGCTTCGTGTATCTCGCCGGCATGCATTGCCGTTATGCGCCTGAGTGACAAATATTCTATCATAGCAATACGTTATAGCTCCCACTCGTATGTGTCGTAGCACACCGCCCTTGCGCCGAATCCCTCTTTTTGGTATATGAGGTTCTCGTTTAGCATATCGCAGTGGCTCTCGGTTGATTTCCCGAAATCGAAATATGTGCAGTCCGGGAACTCATCGTCAAGCAGATGATTGATGATTATGTCCACCGCACCATTCCTCTTCCCGTCTCCCGTTGCTGCGATATACTGCGTATGCACCACCCTTGGCATTACGAAAACCACGCATCCGCCGAGCATAGTGTCTCCTTTCATGCTGGTGTATAGCAATATGTTTTCTGGGAAACGCGATTTCAGCAGGCGCATTTCGCTTACGGTATGCACTGGTTTTGTGCCGTGTTTCTCCATCAGGTTGTGTTCGAGAATATCCCAGAAGCCCTCGAGGTCATCGCTCCTCTTGACCGCAATGCCATGCTCGCGGGCCATACGCAGCCCGTGCCTGCGGTCCTTCTTCCATTTCAGCGGCATGTCCGGGCAAAATGCCGACGACACGTCGCGCTCCGAAATCCGGTATCGGCACTCACGGTGAATGGCATACAAGTCCTCCTCGGCAGGGCATCGGTGGTATATGTGGGGTATCGCCTTGTACACCACACGCTCTATTCCCTCCCCTTTCAGCATGTCGTTCATCAGGCGTATCATTTCCATGACATGCACCGTGCGCGCCTCCGTGCCGAGTATGAGTCCTCCGTATGTCAGCCCTTGGTGCGAGTACAGTGTGCCGCCCTTTGTGTTTGCCGGCAGCACGGCATACAGTTTCCCGTCCCGGCGGAACATCAGCGAATGGTCTGTGAAGCGATCCTCGTGGTAGTCCATGTAGCGGCGGTCTAAGAGGAATGTGCCGTTCTTCGACTTTTCCACGAACCCGTTCCATTCCTGCTGCCGTGCCTTGGTGTATCTCTCTATTTCGAACATCCGGTGTATTTCAGGAATTCGTCGTAGTCGTATATGTAGTCCTCCGCTTCGTATGGCCGCGACGCGAGGACGAGGCACACCGCCCCCGACGAGAAATCGTCGAGCGTGCGCCATATCCCGGTGTCTATGAGCAGTCCTTGCCACGGATGGTTCAGCAGGTATTTCCTCTGTTCGCCGCCGTTGTCGAGCGTCACGGTGAAACTTCCGCTGGTGGCAACGACAAGTTGCTTGAGGCGCTTGTGGGCGTGGCCTCCACGGCTCTCGCCTCCCGGCACGTCATACACCCAGTAGGCGCGGGCTATGTCGAACGGCACCTGTGTCAGTCCTTCTGCCACGGTGAGGTTGCCGCGCGGGTCGGTCACTTTCTGAAGTTCTATTATCTTTCCGAGTTCTCCCATTGCCTATCTGACGCCGTACATTTTCTCGTAGTATTTCTGGTAGTCGCCGCTCGTCACGTTGTCGAGCCATTCCTGGTTGTCGAGGTACCACCGCACGGTTTTCTCTATTCCCTCCTCGAATTGCAGGCTCGGTTCCCAGCCAAGTTCTTTCTGCAGTTTGGTGGAGTCGATGGCGTAGCGCATGTCGTGTCCCTTCCGGTCTGTGACGTATGTTATGAGGCCCATGTCCTCGCCCTCCTTGCGCCCGAGCAGTCTGTCAACGGTGTTTATGAGCACCTTTATGATGTCAATGTTTTTCCACTCGTTGAAGCCACCGATGTTGTAAGTCTCCGCAACCTTGCCGCGATGGAATATCATGTCTATTGCGCGTGCGTGATCCTCCACGTAGAGCCAGTCGCGCACGTTCTCCCCCTTCCCATACACGGGCAGCGGCTTGCGGTGCCTGATGTTGTTTATGAAGAGCGGTATGAGTTTCTCGGGGAACTGGTACGGGCCGTAGTTGTTCGAGCAGTTTGTCACCACCACGGGCATCCCGTAGGTGTCGTGGAATGCTCTGACGAAATGGTCGCTCGATGCCTTCGATGCGGAATACGGCGAGTGCGGGTCGTATTTCATTGTTTCCACGAAGAATTTGTTGCCGTATGCCTTGTGATGCTCTGCCGACGATGCCGTTGTCGAGAATGGCGGTTCTATGCCCTCCGGGTGTGTTATTTCGAGTGCGCCGTACACCTCGTCGGTCGATATGTGGTAGAAGCGTTTCCCCTCGTATCCCTCCGGCAGCGACTCCCAGTATAGTTTTGCGGCCTGGAGGAGTGACAGCGTACCCATGACGTTTGTGCGTGCGAATGTGAATGGGTCTTTTATCGACCTGTCAACGTGGCTCTCTGCCGCCAGGTGGATTATGCCGTCAACGTGGCGTTCCTGCATCAGCCGGTGGAACGCGTCGAAGTCGCAGATGTCCATCCTGACGAACTCATAGTTCGGCCGGCTCTCGATGTCCTTCAGGTTGGCAAGGTTTCCGGCGTATGTCAGTTTGTCAAGGTTTATGATTTTATATTCCGGGTATTTGTTGACGAACAGCCTCACAACATGGCTTCCGATGAAACCGGCGCCGCCGGTTATTACTATTGTCTTCATAATTATGTTTTTATTATATAACGTTCAAGTTGAAAATAAATTGCATTACCGTGACTTTATGAACTCCATGATGAACTTGGCTGTTCCTTCTATGCCGAGAACCGACGAGTTTATGCACAGGTCGTAGTTTGCGGCATTGCCCCATCGCTGCCCTGTATAGTAGTTGTAGTATGACGCGCGCTCGTTTTCCTTGTTGCATATTATCTTGCAGGCTGTCTCCTCGTCACACCGGAGTCTTTTCCGCACCATTTCCATCCGCTGTGCCTTGTCGGCTGTTACAAATATGTTTGTCACGTTGCTGAAGTCGCGCAGCACATAGTCGGCGCATCTCCCCACGAAGACGCACGAGTTTTCGCTTGCCGCCTTCTTTATAGCATCGCTCTGAAACTGGAAAAGCCCTTCCTGCGAGAAGTCGATCTGATAGAAACTGCCTTCCGCGATGTGCGGCGCATGTGGCTGGAACAGCGTGCGCAGGAAGCCCTTGTGCTCGTCGTTCTCCTCGAAGAACTTCTCCGAGAACCCACTTTCCCTCGCCGCGAGGTTGAGCAGTTCCTTGTCGTAGAATTTATACCCCAGCTCATCGGCGACAATCCTTGCTATCGCCCTCCCCCCTGAGCCGAGTTGACGTCCTATGTTAATTATAGTGTTATTGTTTTCCATATCATTATATGAATAAAAATGTTTCAGGTGTTAGTTTCCATTTTGGGCCTGTTTTTCCTTATATACACAACAAGCATTACCAATGTCGTGAGGAAGGCCGTGGTGTCTGATGCCGGCAGTGACCACCACACGCCGTCTGCCCCCATCCACAAAGGCAGGAGTATGAGCAGTGGCAGGAGGAAAATCATCTGGCGCGAGAGCGACAGGAAGATGCTTATCTTCGCTTTCCCTATCGACTGGAAGAAATTGGTTGTAACGGCCTGAAAGCCGATTAGCGGGAAACAGAGCATGTTGATGCGTATTCCGTGTGCGGCCATCTCGATCAACTGACTGTCGCCGGTGAACAGGCGCGCGCAATGGTATGGCGCGAACTCCCCTATGAGCCAGCCGATTGTCATAGTCACCGTACCCGCCGTTATAGACAGTTTCAGGACATGCATCATGCGGCCGTATTTCCTTGCGCCGTAGTTGTATCCCGCTATTGGCTGCATACCCTGGTTGATGCCCATGACAACCATGAAGAAAACGAAACCGATGCGGTGGGCGATGCCGAATGCTCCCACTGCGATGTCTCCGCCGTATCTAACCAGCGTTGTGTTTATGAATATCACAATGATGCACGAGCAGGCGTTCATTGAGAACGGCGACATGCCTATGGCTATTATGTTCTTCACGATGTCGCTGTGGAGTTTGTAGCAGCCTTTCTGGAAATGCAGCATCTCTCGTTTGTCGCTGAAAACACGCATTTGCCATGCAAGAGCTGATGCCTGTGACAGTATTGTCGCTATCGCCGCGCCCTGTATTCCCATGTCGAAAACATAGATGAACAGTGGGTCGAGCGCGGTGTTCAGCACTACGGTGAAAATCGTGGCATACATAGCCATGCGCGGTTTTGACGCCGCCCGCAGCACGGCGTTCAGTCCGAAATAAAGGTATGTTATCACACTTCCCGACAGCAGGATAGTCATGTATTCGCTCGCGTATGGCAGTGTGTTGTCGGTCGCACCGAAGATGCGTAGTATCGGGTTGAGGAATACGAGGCACGCAGTTCCGAACAACATGCCCGTTATGATGTTAAGTATGAAAGTGTTGCCGAGAATTTTCTGTGCCGTCCCGTAGTCATGCTGTCCTAATCTCACGGACAATGTAGTCGAGGCTCCCACGCCTATTGCGGCCCCGAACGCGCCGCTGAGGTTCATTAAGGGGAATGTTATTGCAAGTCCGGATATGGCCATCGGCCCCACGACCTGCCCGATGAATATGCTGTCCACCATGTTGTACAGCGACGAGGCCACCATGGCCACTATTGCCGGCGTGGCATATTGCAGCAATAGTTTTCCAACGGGCTCTGTCCCAAGTGCCAATGTTGATTTCCTGTTGTCCATTTACGCTGCAAAGATAGTGCAAGTCGAGCGAAAAGCCAAATTTATTTGTGCATTTCCGAGACGCAGCCTATCTTCGCGGTTAACCTTAACCGCAGAGATAGTGCAAGTCGAGCGAAAAGCCAAATTTATTTGTGCATTTCCGAGACGCAGCCTATCTTCGCGGTTAACCTTAACCGCAGAGATAGTGCAAGTCGAGCGAAAAGCCAAATTTATTTGTGC
>URLI01000017.1 GCA_900548585.1 uncultured Prevotella sp.
ATGCCCTCTGAAAAGCTTCATCAGCTCCACTGTGCGGTTCACGTCGTAGCCGGCGCTGACAGGCCTGTTCACCTTATTTATATACTGCGCGCTGACGGTGTCGAGTTTCGCGATGTTGTTGTCAACACGCATCAGCGCTTCGCGCACCTTGGCTATGTGCAGCATCGTTGCGTTGGTAAGCACGCTGACCTTCGCTTCCGGGAAATACTTGTCGCGCAGCCGCAGCGTGTCGTCTATAACCCCGGCAAACTGCGGGTGGCACGTCGGCTCGCCGTTGCCTGAGAATGTCAGCACGTCAGGTGCGGTCCCTGCGGATTTCATCTCTCTCAGCTTAGCCTCCAATGCCTCCGCCACCATACGCTGCGACGGTCTGTGCATCTGCGGCCTGCGTTCGGCATTGAAACCGCATTCGCAGTAGATGCAGTCGAACGTGCAAATCTTGCCGTCACCTGGCATGAGGTTGATGCCGAGGCTGACCCCGAGCCGGCGGCTGACCACGGGGCCGAATACCGGCGATTGATGAAGTGCGGTGCTCATGCCGGCAAAGTTAGCGAAATAAAACGTAACCAGCCAGTGAAAACAGTGAAAAGACATGCGTGGCGTTAAAAGTGGTTAATCGCTTGGCGCGGCATGTTTTTTTTAGTAATTTTGCGGCAAATTAGGTGTGTTGCAGCCGAGGACAAATGGTTAAGAAAAGAAACAAGTCAGGCAGGCGAGGCGGTCTGCAGGTAGTCACTTTATGTATAAGCACCGCGCTGGTGCTGATTTTGGTAGGGCTGGTTGTGCTGTCGGTACTTTCCGCCCGCAACCTGTCGCAGTTGGTGAGGGAGGACCTCACCGTGACCTTGGTGTTGGCAGAAGACATCACAGAGCCGGAGGTGGCACAGATGAAGAAGTCGCTCGAACACGAGCGATACGTCCGTCATGTGGAGTACATCAGCAAGGAACAGGTGCTGAAGGAAGAGACCAAGGCGATGGGAGCCGACCCGACGGACTTCGTCGGGTATAACTTCTACACAGCCTCGCTCGAGCTGAACCTGAAGGCCGACTATGCCAACCGCGACTCGATGAAGTGGATCGGCGCCGAGCTTAGGAAGCACCGCAGGGTGAAAGACGTCGATTTCCAGCAGGACCTGATGGACAAGGTCAACAACAACATCGGCAAGGCGAGCCTCGTGCTGATTGTGCTTGCCGTGCTGCTCTCTATAATATCGTTCTCGCTGATCAACAACCACGTGCGCCTCGGGGTGTATGCCAGCCGTTTCAACATACACACGATGAAACTGGTGGGCGCGTCGTGGGGCTTCATCCGCCGGCCGTTCATCTGGCGCGCCATTGCCATCGGCGTGGTTGCCGCCGTGGTTGCCGTTGCCGTCCTCGGCGGCGCGGTGTATGCGTGGTATGTGCAGACACCAGGCATACTGAGCGTGATGACATGGGACGTGCTTGCCATAACCGGCGGCACGATGCTCCTGTTCGGGATAGTTATAACGACTTTCTGCAGCTATGTCTCGGTGAGCCGCTTCCTGCGGATGAAGGCAGGCGACCTATACAAGGTGTAGGCGGCAGGCCGCTGCATACGCGCAAACAATAAAGACCAAACAAACAATATCACAATGGATAAGAGAAACCTTGCCTTTGGCAAAATCAATTTCATCCTCCTCGCTGTTGGCGTCGCGGTAATCATCGCAGGCTTCCTGCTGATGAGCGGCCCGGGAACGACGGAACAGGCCTTCAATGCCGACATATTCAGCGCGACGCGCATAAAGGTGGCGCCGCTGGTGGCCTTCGCCGGCTTCGTGTCGATTATCGCGGCCATTCTCTACAAGCCCAGGAAGGAAAAAACACACGACGCCGAGGGATGACAATATTAGAAACGATCATCATCGCGGTAATAGAGGGGCTTACGGAGTTCCTGCCAGTGTCGTCAACGGGACACATGATAATCACCCAGAACCTTCTGGGCGTTTCCGACCGCATGCAGACCGACCCGGAACTGGCGGCATTCGTACACGCCTTCACGTTCATAATACAGTTCGGCGCGATACTCTCCGTGGTGTGCCTCTACCGGAAGAGGTTTTTCAGGACAGACAGGTCGCCTGCACCGCAGGGAGCCGGCGCATGGCAACGTCTGAGACACCGCTACCGCTTCTACTGGCTGCTGCTTGTCGGAGTGCTGCCCGCCGTTGTCATCGGACTGCTCGCCAAGAAGTCGGGTCTGCTCGACTGGCTGCTCGACAGCGTCGGCGTGGTGGCTGTGACACTCGTTCTGGGAGGCGTTTTCATGCTGTTCTGCGACCGCATATTCAACAATGGAAAGGAAGAGAACACAGTCAACGAGCGGCGCGCCTTCAACATAGGACTTTTCCAGTGCCTGTCGGTGATACCTGGCATGTCACGCTCGATGTCAACCATCGTGGGCGGGATGGCGCAGGGACTGACGCGTCGCAACGCCGCAGAGTTCTCGTTCTTCCTCGCCGTCCAGACAATGGCCGGGGCGACACTGCTCGACCTGCTCGACCTGCTGAAGGAAGACGCGACGTGGGCAACCGGACACAACATTATGATGTTGCTCTTGGGAAGTGTAGTGGCGTTCTTCGTGGCATTGTTCGCGATGAAATGGTTCGTAGGATTCCTGTCGAAATACGGCTTCAAACTGTTCGGCATATACCGCATTGCCGTTGGAGGCATTATAATAACACTGCTCCTTACCGGGCATTCACTCGCAATGGTTGACTGATGAATTTCAGGGAAGGAGAAATCCTGTATATCGACAAGCCTTACCGCATGAGCAGCTTCGGCGCGCTGGCCCACATACGGTACTTGCTGACAAAGAGACTGGGACATAAGGTTAAGGTGGGGCACGCAGGGACGCTCGACCCACTTGCCACCGGCGTGCTGATACTATGCACGGGACGGGCAACGAAGCGCATCGAGGAACTGCAGGGGCGCACAAAGGAGTATGTCGCCACGCTGCAACTGGGCGCGACCACCGCAAGCTACGACATGGAACACCCCGTCGATGCCACATACCCCACCGCACACATAACACGCGAGCTCATTGAAGAGACGCTACGGCAGTTCGCCGGAGACATCGAGCAGGTGCCGCCGGCATACAGCGCGTGCAACGTGAAGGGAGAGAGGGCATACAGCCTGATGAGGAAAGGACAGGAGGTGACACTGAAGGCGAAGACCGTGAGGATAGACGAGGTGGAGCTGCAGAAGTTCGACAGCGAGAGTATGCAGGCCGTGATACGCGTGGTTTGCGGCAAGGGCACCTACATCCGGTCGCTGGCACGCGACATCGGCAGGGCTATAGGCAGCGGCGCATACCTCACGGCACTGCGGCGCACGAGGGTCGGCGACGCTACAACAGACCAGTGCCACACGCTCGACTCGTTCAAGCAGTGGCTCGACAACCAGACCATCGAGGGATGAGCGGCAAGCCGCCATGACACGGTGGGACATTATTAAATTCAAAGGAAAGGACAAATCACTATATTAAAGATGAAACTATCGCAATTCAAATTCAAAATGCCGGAAGAACAACTGGCACTGCACCCGTCGTACCATCGCGACGAGTGCCGCCTGATGATCCTGCACCGAAAGTCGAAGAAGATAGACATGTATAAAACCGGCAAGAACGGCGAACCGCTGAAAGACAAGGACGGCAACCCCGAATTCCTCGATTTCCGCAATGTGCTCGACCATTTCGACGAGGGGGACACGTTCGTCTTCAACGACACCAAGGTGTTCCCGGCGAGGCTCTTCGGCACAAAGGAAAAAACTGATGCAAAAATCGAGGTGTTCCTGCTGCGCGAACTGAACCAGGAGATGCGCCTGTGGGACGTGCTCGTGGAACCGGCACGCAAAATCAGGATTGGCAACAAACTGTTCTTCGACGAGTCGGGGACAATGGTGGCAGAGGTCATCGACAACACCACAAGCCGGGGACGCACACTGCGCTTCCTATATGAATGCCCACACGAGGAGTTCAAACGCGAGCTGTTCGCATTAGGCGAGTCACCGCTGCCACGCTATATCGTTGAGAAAAGACCGGCTGAGCCGGACGACCTCAAGAACTTCCAGTGCATATTCGCGAAGAACGAGGGAGCCGTGACGGCACCAGCCGCCGGACTGCATTTCAGCCGCGAGATGATGAAGCGCATGGAGATAATCGGAATAAACTTCGCGTACATCACGCTGCACTGCGGACTGGGGAATTTCCATGACATAGAGGTGGAGGACCTCACGAAACACAAGATGGACTCGGAACAGATGATCATCAACGGTGACGCCTGCCGGATTGTCAACGAGACGAAAAAAGCCGGGAAGCACATCTGCGCCGTTGGGACGAGTGTGCTGAAGGCAACGGAGACCGCCGTCGGAACAGACGGGCTGCTGAAGGAATATGGGGGATGGACCAACAAGTTCATATTCCCGCCATACGACATTGTCCTTGCAGACTCGATGATTGCCAACTTCTACCACCCATACTCGACACTGCTCATGTCAACGGCGGCGTTCGGAGGGTATGACCTCGTCATGGAGGCCTACGACATTGCCGTGAAAAACGGCTATCGCTTCGGGTGCTACGGCGACGCGATGCTTATTCTCGACGACTGATGCACACGGTTTATCTAAGCCTCGGGAGCAACCTCGGCAACAGGGAGGAAAACCTGACGAGGGCTATGGACGAAATAGAAAAGTTGATCGGCAAGATTGTGCGCCGGTCAACTTTTCACATCACCGAGCCATGGGGCTTCCGCTCTGACAATCTCTTCGTGAACGCCGCAGTGTGCTGTCAAACAGAACATTCCCCGAGAGGAGTGCTCGTACTGACTCAGGAAATCGAGCGCGGCATGGGAAGGGAAAATAAATCGGCCGGCGGGAATTACAGCGACCGGATAATAGACATAGACATTTTGTACTATGACGACATAACGGTGGATGAGCCAGACCTGAAAATCCCGCACCCACACATAAATGAACGCGACTTCGTGATGAAGCCACTGCGGGAAATCATGGAATGACCGCAAAAGAAACATAACACGACAAAACGTCACACCCGCATTCCACACACTCCACACCAGATTTTTTTGAATAAAAAAAATCAATTTGTTTGGATGTTTGGAGTGATTATGCTATCTTTGTCGCGGAATATGGGCATCTTATATGTTGTTCCCACGCCTGTGGGAAATATGGAGGACATGACATTCCGGGCTGTCAAAGTGCTTAAGGAGGCCGACCTGATACTCGCAGAGGACACCCGCACGTCGGGCAACCTGCTCAGGCATTTCGACATACACAACCGGCTGATGTCGCACCACAAGTTCAACGAGCACGGGACAAGCGCCGCCATTGTGGACAGGATGCGAGCCGGGGAAACGGTGGCGCTGATAAGCGATGCAGGCACGCCGGGGATAAGCGACCCAGGGTTCTATCTCGTGCGCGAGGCGGTCAGCGCCGGCATAGAGGTGCAGTGCCTGCCGGGGGCAACGGCATTGATACCAGCCCTCGTTTCGAGCGGACTGCCATGCGACCGCTTCTGCTTCGAGGGCTTCCTGCCGCAGAAGAAAGGACGGCAGTCGCGCATAAGGGATCTTGCCGGCGAGACGCGCACAATGGTATTCTACGAGTCGCCATACCGCCTGCAGAAGTTGCTCGGGCAACTCGCCGCAGAGTTCGGAGAAGACCGCAGGGTGAGTGTATGCCGGGAAATATCCAAACTGCACGAGGAGAGCGTGCGTGGCACGATAGCCAATGTGACGGCTCATTTCGCGGAACACGAACCGCGCGGAGAGTTTGTAGTGGTGGTGGCAGGCCGCGAGTGAATGTTTTTAATAATACATTATATCAGATAATTAAAAAATCTAAAATTTATAAAGACATGAAGAAATTATTGTTTTTCGCAGTCTGCCTTACGGCATTGGCAGCATGTACAGGCAACAAGGTTTCTGATGCGCCGGGAGCAACGATGAGCGACTCGCTGCAAAGGATTGTTGAGCAGAAAGAGAATGAAATCAATGATATCATGGGGACACTCAATGACATCAACGATGGTTTGCGTGAGATAAGCGAGGCTGAAGGACGTGTCACGCTTGCCAAAGCAGGCGAGGGAGCCGACAGCAAGCAGAAAATCAAGGAGGACATAAAGTTCATTCAGGAACGTATGAGCCAGAACAGGGAACTGTTAGACAAACTGCGCAAGCAACTGCGCGAGAGCACGTTCAAGGGAGACCAGCTGAAGCGCACGATGGAGAACCTGACGAGACAACTCGAGCAGAAGGACGCTGAACTGCAGAAAATGCGCGAGGAACTCGACAAGAAGGACATACACATATCGGAACTCGACGAGACAATATCGAACCTGAACACCGACGTGAGCAACCTAAAGACGGACAACGCGCAGAAGAACTCCACAATCAACAACCAGGACCGACAGCTCAACACTGCATGGTTCGTGTATGGCACGAAGAAGGAACTCAAGGAGCAGGGCATAATTGACGGCAGGCGAGTGCTGCGCGGCAACTTCAACAAGAGTTACTTCACAAAGATTGACATCCGGGTGCAGAAGGAAATAAAACTCTACTCAAACAAGGCAGAGATGAAGACATCGCACCCGTCGAGCAGTTACGTTCTCGAGAAAGACGCAAAGGGACAGTACATACTGCGGATAACAGACCCGCAGACATTCTGGAGCACGAGCAAGTATCTGGTGATAGAAGTGAGATAAGGCTTGGTTCAGGAGAGAGTCATCCTCTCCTTGCCGAGAAGAAGTCAGTCATCAGTTGGCGGCATTCCTCCCCGAGGATGCCGCCAACTGCGTTTGCGCGGGGATGCAGTGCGGCAGGCGCGTATTTCCGGTAGCCGCGTTTCACGTCCTGTGCGCCATAAACAATCCTGGGTATCTGCGCCCAACCTATCGCGCCGGCGCACATCGGGCATGGCTCCACTGTGACATACAGCGTGCAGCCCGTGAGATACTTGCCGCCAAGCGCATTCTCGGCGGCCGTTATCGCGAGCATCTCGGCGTGTGCGGTGACGTCGTTCAGCGTCTCTGTCATGTTGTGGGCGCGCGCCACCACCCGCCCGACGGCTACGATAACCGCCCCGACGGGTATCTCGCCCTCTGCCGATGCCTGACGCGCCTCTTCGAGTGCGAGCCGCATGAAGTGCTCGTCTGTCCTTATCACCTCGTTTCCCATAGTGCAAAGGGAGTGCGTGCGGTTACGGCGCAGGCTAAATCTTGCTGATGATGCCGAGTTTCGTGTCGCGTATGAAAGAAATTATGTTGCGTATTTCCTCGCTGTCCGGCACCTGTTCCTCCACCTGATTCACCTCATCGAACACGTTGGACTGTCCATGGAATACCAGTCTGTATGCATTGGCGATGTGCCTCTGCGTCTTCTCGCCAATGCCTTGGCTTGAAAGGACCTGCGAGTTCAGTCCCCCGTATCTTGTCGGGTTGCCGTTGGCTACTATGTACGGCGGCACGTCCTTGCTGATGCGGCATCCGCTGCTTACCATTGCCGCCCTGCCTACCCGCACGCCAGGGTTTGCGATGACGTTGGACGAGAGGATGGCGCTGTCATGAATTTCGCAGTTGCCGGCAACCTTCGCCCCATACCCAAAGACGCACCTGTCACCGACCATGGTGTCGTGTGAGATATGCACGCCCTCGAGTATAAAGTTGTTGTTTCCGATGGTTGTCACGCCATCCCCATAGGTGGCGCGGTTGATTACCACGTTCTCGCGTATCACATTGTCGTCGCCGATTTCCACGCGCGTAGTGTCCCCGCGGTAGTTGAAGTCCTGCGGCACCGCGCCAATCACCGTTGCCTGATACACCTTGTTCCTCTTTCCAAGCGTGGAGCCGCTCATTATGCTCACGAATGGATAGATTACACATCCATCCCCGACAACAACGTCATCCTCTATGTAAACGAATGGATATATCGTCACTCCACTGCCTATCTTAGCCTTTGGGCTTATCACTGCTTTGTCGCTTATCATGTCATGATGCCCCCCTCGCGCATTGCCTTGCCTCGTGTTTCCGCCTGCATGCCGCGCAGAGGTTGTAGGGGCGTTCTTTAAATGGTTTTTATTTGCTGTCCTGTCGCTGCCGCCACTGTCGCCGGCCTGCGGCTGGAACTAATTATCTCGTTCCGCCGCCCAATGCCTGGTACAGGCTCACCACGGCCTGCATCTTGTTGAAGTCGTCGGTCACCTGTGCTATTTCGGCGTTCAGCAGCGAACTCTGCGCCTGCATCACCTCGAGGTAAGTGCTTGACGACTCTGACACGAGCATCTTCGTGTGCTCGACGTTTAGCCTCAGCACTTCCACCTGGTGCGCGTCAAGTTTGCTCTTGGCCTCGTTCGAGTTGTATCTCACAAGCGCGTTGCTCACCTCGCTGCCTGCCTGTATGATGGCGTTCTGCCAGTTGTTGTATGCCTGTTCGTAGGTGGCCTGCGCCGCCACGAGGCCTGCCTTGAGCTGCCCGTTCATGAAAATCGGCTGCACGAGCGATCCCACGGCGGATGCAAGTATCTTCCCCGGATTCATTATCCTGCCTCCACCGTTGTTTGTGTATGCCCCGCTGCCGCTGATTGTTATTTTCGGATAGAAGCGCGAGCGTGCCGTGTTGACGTCATAGAAGCAACTCGCCAGTTTCATCTCTGCATAGTGGACATCGGCGCGGTTGGCGAGGAGGTGCAGTTCCGCACCAGTGGCGAAGTCTGTTGGCAGCGACTGCTCGTGCAGTTTCCCCCTCGCAATCGCCTGTGCCGGCCGCCCTATCAGCACCGACAGCGCGTTCTCGGTCTCGCGTATCTGCCGCTTCAGGTCCTCCGCCTGTGCCAGGACTTTGTAGTGTGCCGCCTCTGCGCTCTGCACGCTGGTTGAGCGGTACCGCCCCAATTCCATCTGCATCTTCATCACGTTCCACGTGTCCTGCGTGAGGGCAGACATGTCGTTTATTATCTCTATTTGCCGGTCGAGCATCAGCAGGGTGTAGTACAGGTTGGCAATGTTCGAGATCACCTGCGTCTGCACCACAAGCTGATAGTCCTTTGTCGCGAGCAGAGCCGTCTGTGCGGAGCGTTTCTGGTTGAGCAAGCCGCCGAAAAGGTCGACCACCCACGATGCGTTCACTGGCAGCGAGTAGGTCTGCACGGCCTTGCCGAAGTCCCACGAGGAAACCGTACCTTGCGGCGTGAACGAGAACTGCGGCACGAAGGCCAGTTTTGCGGCTGCCAGTTGCGCCTCCACCATCTTCACGTTAAGCGCCGCGTTCTTCATGTTCACGTTGTGTTCCAGTCCCTGCTGTATAAGGTCTCGCAGGTGCGGGTCTGTGAAAACCTCTCTCCACGGCAGGTTTCCGAACGATGCCGTGTCGTTGGCGGCAACTGTGTCTGTTGCCGCCGCCCCGCGCGTGATGTCGACAAGTGGCAGTGCCGGGCGTTCATACTTGCTGTAAATGCCGCAGCCGCTCAGCAGCACCACCGCCGACATCATTGCTGTTATAATTGTCTTTCTCATTTTCTTTCAGTGTAACTCCATATATTAAACGTTGTCCTTCTCGCTCAACTCCGTGGCGCAAGTGTACTGCAGCAGTTCGGTGTCCACGTCGGCATCGTCGTCTTCAAACCGCATAGGCTTGATTTTCTCCTGTAGCCACTGGAAGAATGCGAACAGAGCCGGCACTACGAATATCTGCAAGGTCATGCCAATGAGCATGCCGCCCACGGCCGCCGCACCAAGTGTCTGGTTTCCGTTTGCCCCGACTCCGCTGGCGAACATCATCGGCAGGAGTCCGATGATCATGGCGAGCGAGGTCATAAGGATTGGCCTCAGGCGAGACCCTGCGCCCTGTATCGCCGCCCACCGTATCGCCATTCCGGTCTGCCTGCGCTCAAGTGCGAACTGCACGATGAGGATTGCGTTCTTCGCCAGCAGGCCGATTAGCATGATGAGCGATATCTGCATGTATATGTCGTTGCTGTGGCCGAACATCTGCGTGAAGGCGAAAGCCCCTGAAAGCCCGAACGGTATCGACAGGATCACCGCCAGCGGGAGCATGTAGCTCTCGTACTGCGCGCTTAGTATGAGATACACGAAGACGATGCAGAGGATCAGTATCAGACCCGTGGTGTTGCTTGCGCGCGACTCTTCGCGCGTCAGTCCGCTGTACTCGTAGGCATATCCCTGCGGCAGTGTCTCGGCGGCCACCTCCGATATTGCCTGCATAACCTCTCCCGAGGAATATCCGTCGTTTGGCGTTACGTTTGCCGAGATACTCGTGAACAGGTTGAAACGGTTGATGTTTGACGGCCCATATACGCGCCTCAGGCTGCAGAACTCCGTTATCGGCGTCATTCCCGCGCTTGTCCTGACGAAGATGTTCTTTATCCCCTCTGGCCTCATGCGGCTCTCCACGTCTCCCTGTATCATCACACGGTAGAGTTTCCCATACGAGTTGAAGTTCGACGCGTAGAAGCCTCCGTAATATCCTTGCAGCGTGGACAGCACCGCCGACGGCCCTATGCCAGCCTGCTTGCACTTCGCCACGTCCACGTCCACCATGTACTGCGGGTAGTTCGGGTTGTAGGATGTCATTGCGGTCTGCACCTCCGGCCGCCTCTGCAGTTCGGAAAGGAACTCCTCTGTACGCTCGAAGAAGCGGTTGAGGTCGCCTCCGGTCTGGTCCTCGAGATTGAGCGTCAGGGCGTTTGTCGCCGAGAAGCCCGATACCATTGGCGGCGGGAAAGCCAGTATCTTCGCATCCTTTATGCTTGCCGTCTGCTTGTATATCATGCCCAGCACGGCCGTATTGGAGAGTGGGTTGACAAAGAAGCGCATTATACCGTCACCCTGCCACAGGCCGGACAGCTTGTACCAAAAGCCCCCCATGCGTTCCTCGAAGGGTTTCAGCTTGACGATGAACGTTGCCTGGTCGGATCCCTGCCCGGATATGAAGTTGAAGCCCTGTATCTGCTCGCGGTTCAGCACCGCCGGGTTTGATGCCAGCATAGAGTCCACCTGGTCTATCACCTGCTGCGTGCGGTGTACGCTCGTTCCCGGCGGCATACTTATCGTGCAGAAGATGACACCGGTGTCCTCGTTTGGCACGAGACCGGTCTTCGTTGTCGCCATGCTTAAAACCAGCGCCGCGATACCCACGGCAACGGCCGCGCCCACTGCCACCTTGTGTCTTATGGTGCGCTCGACGCCTTTCTTATATTTTCCGAGCAGTTTGTTGTACTGCGTGTTGAACGAGGCGTGGAAACGGTCGATGAGGCTCATCTCGCCTTTCTCCTCGCCATGCGGTTTCAGGAAGATGGCACACAGGGCCGGCGACAGCGTTAGTGCGTTGAGTGCCGAAATGAAAATAGCCACTGCCATCGTTACGCCGAACTCACGGTAGAACGCCCCCGACACTCCGCCGATGAACGACACTGGTATGAATACCGCCGCCATGACAAGCGTTATCGATATGATGGCGCCCGAAATCTCGTTCATCGCGTCGACACTCGCCTCCAGTGAGTTTTTGTAGCCCATGTCGAGTTTCGCATGCACCGCCTCCACCACCACGATGGCATCGTCCACCACTATGGCGATGGCGAGCAGCAGCGCCGACAGCGTGAGCAGGTTTAGCGAGAAGCCGAATATCTTGAGGAAGAAGAACGTGCCGATGAGCGACACCGGCACCGCGATAAGCGGGATGAGCGTCGAGCGGAAGTCCTGAAGGAAGATGTAAACCACGATGAACACGAGCACGAATGTGATGAAGAGGGTGAACACCACCTCCTCGATCGAGGCATACAGGAACTCTGTCACGTCGTAGGTTATGCTGATTTCGCATCCTGGCGGCAGCGCCTTCTCCTGCCTTGCAAGCTCCTCCTTGCAGTCACTTGCAATCTGGTTGGCGTTTGAGCCGGCTATCTGCTGGACCATCCCCACCACGGATGGCCTGTTGTTGTGTCGCATCGACACCGAATATGACAGTCCACCGAGCTCTATCTTAGCCACGTCCTTCAGCCGCAGGGTCTGCCCCTCCGTGTTTGTCGATATGATGATGTTGCCGTATTCCTCTGGTGTCTTGAGCCGTCCCTTGTAGCGCATGACATACTCGTATGCCATGTCGCTCTGCTCACCGAACGCCCCCGGCGCGGCCTCGATGTTCTGGTCTGCCAGGACTGCAGAGATGTCCGACGGCATGAGGTTGTATTGCCTCATCACGTCCGGCTTGAGCCATATCCGCATCGAGTAACTCTTCGCGCCAGGGCTGGACACGTCGCCCACTCCCTCGACGCGCTTGAGCGCCGGGATGATGTTTATCGAGAAGTAGTTTGTCAGGAACTCGTCGTCATACCTGCCGTCCTTTGACGACAGCGACAATATCATCACCTGCGACGTCTGCCTCTTCGACACCGTCACGCCGGCCCTTGTGACCTCTGCCGGCAGCAGTGCCTGTGCCTGCTGCACGCGGTTCTGCACGTTGACGGCAGCCATGTCCGGGTTCACGCCCTGGCGGAACATGATGGTGATTGACGCCCAGCCGTTGTTGGTTGCCGAGGATGTCATGTAGTCCATGCCCTCTACGCCGTTGATGCTCTCCTCCAGCGGCGCGAGCACCGAGTTCTTCACCGTCTCGGCATCAGCCCCGTTGTACGCGGCAGACACCATCACTGTTGGCGGGGCGATGTTAGGGTATTGCTCCACCGGGAGCGTCACGAGACCTATTATGCCCAGTATCACGATGATCACAGAAATAACCGTGGACAGCACCGGCCTCTTTATGAAGGTTGTAAATGTCATATGTCAGTATTTTACCGGAACAACCGGAGTTGCATTGAATGATGTCTTGAAAAACGAAGTGGTCACTTGCTCATCGCGTTTATGAAGCCCTTGGCTGTGCCTTGGTTCTCACCGAGTTTCGTTGCCTCGTCAATCTTCTTCCTGTACTGTGCCGGCGTGATGGGCTTTATCTCCATCCCGTCCGTTAGTTTCGTCGTGCCGTTTGTCACATAGCGGTCGCCGGCCTTGAGGCCAGACAGCACCACATAGTTCTTCCCGTCGTTCTGCGGGTCCACCTTTATCTCGGTGTATTTCACCTTGTTGTCCTTGCCGAGCACATACACGAAAATCTTGTCCTGCACCTGCGTTGCCGCGTTCTGCGGTATGATGATGGCGTTGTTGTCAGAGCGTGGCACGACGATGGCGCCCGACGCGCCCGACTTTAGCAGTCGCTGTGGATTTGGGAAGCGGGCGATCATCTGCACGCTGCCCGTGGCAGCGTCAATCACCCCACTGGCTTTCACGAGCCGCCCCGTCTCCGAGTACATTGTCCCGTCGGCAAGCTGCAGCTTCAGGTCGGGATATGTGTTGATGGCGGCCTGCATCGTGCCTGCGGCCTTTGTCATGCTGAGCACGTCCTTCTCCGTCATTGAGAAATACGCCTCTATTGTGCTGATGTTCGACACTGTGGTTAGTGCGGGCATACTCGAGGCGCTCACCATCGCGCCCTCCTTGTAGGGCAGGGTGCCGACCACTCCCGCCGTTGGGCTTTTCACATAGCAGAAGCCGAGCATCTCCTTTGCTGAGGCGAGAGCCGCCCTTGCCTGCGCGAGCTGCGCCTTCGCGCTCTCGTAGTTGTTCTTCGCGCTGTTCAGCTCGAAGTCGCCGATGACGTTGTTCTCGCGCAGCTTCACGCTGTTGTCGTATGCCATCTTCACCGTGTTGCACTGCGCCGAGGCCGTGTTCACGGCAGCCTGCGCCTGCCTCACGGAAGCCTGATATGTGGCGTTGTCTATCACGAAGAGCAGTTGCCCGGCAGAAACGGCCTGCCCCTCCCTCACGCAGACCCTCGTTATGAAGCCCGCCACCTTGGGACGTATCTCCACGTCTTGTATCCCCTTGAATGTCGCCGGGTAGGTGGTCTGCATCGAGGCGTTCTGGCTCTTCACGGTCTCCACAGGAA
Organism: uncultured Prevotella sp.; assembly: GCA_900548585.1. GTDB lineage: Bacteria > Bacteroidota > Bacteroidia > Bacteroidales > Bacteroidaceae > Prevotella. The sequence continues at coordinate 13,983 of URLI01000017.1, forward strand.
ACTCGTTGTCAACAAAATCCATTCCGCCTTTCTTGCCGCACGAGACGAGTACGGCGGCAATGGCCGAAAACAGAAAAATCCTATTCCTTTTCATATTGTATTTAATTGTTGTTATCTCTTGTCACGCTATCATGTAAAACCACGCATGCGTATAAAGATGCTGCGTGATGTATGGTTTTCCGACTGCAAATGTATACATATTTATTGTGAAACGCCTGCCCGTTAATGATTAATTAATTAGAATTAACAATATGCAAGCCCATGTCCCTCGCTTTTTCCATGAGCAATCGCATCAGCGGCTCCCGCTCGTTTGGCACGCGGTTGTCCAGCACCGCCTCCTTGAGGCATTTCTTCAGGTCGCCCACTTGCCGCGAGGGCTTCAGCCCGAACATGCGCATTATCTCGTTTCCGTCAACCACCGGCTGCAGTTCCCGCTTGTAGTCTTTCTCCTTGAGTTGTGCGAGTTTCTCGCGCACCATTCTGAAGTTGTCCCTGAAGCGCGCCTTCCTCACCTCGTTCTTCGATGTTATGTCGGCCTCGCACAGCGTCATAAGGCTGTCGATGTCGTCGCCGGCATCGTTGATGAGGCGCCGCACCGCGCTGTCGGTCACCTCGTCGTCGGCAATCACGATGGGGCGCATGTGCAGGTTGACCATCTTCTGCACGAACTTCATCTTCGCATCGAGCGGCAGCTTCATCCGCCTGAATATCTTGGGGACCATCTTCGCCCCGATGAAGTTGTGGTTGTGGAATGTCCACCCTGCGGCGTTGTCCCACCGCTTGCTGTTCGTCTTCCCGACGTCGTGCAGTATCGCCGCCCATCGCATCCACAGCGAGTTGTCCTCGCTTGCCGCAACGTTGTCCAGCACCTCGAGGGTGTGGTAGAAGTTGTTCTTGTGCGCTTTCCCGCCGCGTGTCTCCACGATGTCGAGCAGGCACAGCTCCGGCAGTATTTGCTGCAGCAGCCCGGCGCGGTAAAGGTCATACAGCCCACGGCTCGGCCTGTCGGTCATGATTATCTTGTTCATTTCCTCCTGTATCCTCTCGCCGCTTATTATCTTCAGCCGGGGCGCGTTCCGCAGAAGTGCGTCGAAGGTCTCCTCCTCGATGTTGAACTTCAGCTGCGCGGCGAACCTGACGCACCGCAGCATCCGCAGCGGATCGTCGGAGAACGTCACGTCCGGGTCGAGCGGAGTGCGGATTATGCCGTCCTCAAGGTCGCATATGCCGCCGAACGGGTCGATGAGCTCGCCGAAACGTTCCTTGTTGAGGCACACCGCGAGCGCGTTGATGGTGAAGTCGCGCCGGTTCTGGTCGTCCTCCAGCGTGCCGTCCTCAACCACCGGCTTGCGCGAGTCGTGGCTGTAGCTCTCGCGCCTCGCGCCGACGAACTCCACTTCCACCTGACCTCCGCCGCCCCCCGGCGCCGGAAACTTTACCTGGGCAGTGCCGAAGTTGCGGAACACGCTGAGGCGGGCGCGCCTGCCGACGCGCTTCTTCAGCCCGGCCGCCACGTCAATGCCGCTGCCCACCACCACAACGTCGATGTCGCTGGAGTTACGGCCGAGGAAAATGTCGCGGACGTAACCGCCAACGACATAGCATTCCACGCCGAGCGAGTCGGCGGCATCGGAAATCTTGCGGAATATGTCTTTATCGAGGATATGTGCCAGCTCGGCATCACTATACATTCTCATACGAAACGTCATTTTGAGTGCAAAGATACAGCAAAAAGGACACATCGCAAAGCCAACATTCCCTTTTTTGTCAAACATTGAATGCCGTGGGGCGGCATCGGCCCCTCTCCCGCAATGATTTGGCATCATCCCGCGCTGCGCCTGCGGCTGCGCCAAAACGTCCGGAAACACTCGCGGCAGGTGAAATTCACGCCAGGCGTAACGCCAGCAGGCAGCCGGCAAGCGGCACGCCTGTGACTGAACGGCATGCAAACACGGCGTATTTGGTATGCAAACACGGCGTATTTGGTCTGCAAACACGGCGAATTTGGTGTGCAAACACGGCGTATTTGCAGTCCTGCCGATGCCGGACGGCAGGCACGTTCACCGTCTGCCCATGCGCAAGGCGCGGTTTCCATGCTTTACTAAAAGTGAAATTTTCAAAAAAAATAGACCGCCAAAGGCGGTAACTAAGGGCGGGCCTTTTAAAGGGTCCGCCCTAAATCAAACAATCGGGGAGGCTACTCGAATGGCTGCGCTACATACCCGAGGCTGCGTTCGCTGTCGTACACGGCCACGCTACCACTGTCGAAGTCCAGGTAATACGCGTAACCACTATCGCTGGGGTCAGCACTGGCACTGGACGACCAATAGTTACCGTCGGAACCGAGGTCGCAAAGCTGGCCAAAAAAGTTGTAATAGCCCAACGCAGGGAGGAAGAAGTAATTACCAATCTCACTATCAGCTGGCTTGCCGGATATAGGAGAAACATCATAGCTGCTGTAAGAAGTGCGCAAATCATCACCATTGGGATCTGTAAGCTTAAAGTCAGCAAGAGCCTTGCCATTTTCTTGAGCGATAACGCTGAGCTTCTTAAGCCATATACCACCGGTGTGAACCTCACCGAAAGCCTCCCACTGAGTACTGTTATCCCAATGAGCATCACCCTCCACTACGTACCAAGCCATTTCGTTGGCATTGGGAAGCTGCTTAAAGAGATCATTGGAAGCTTCGAAAGAACCGGTACCCTCGTTATACCAACGAGGATCAGCATTAGACTTTGGATAATTTTCGCTTGAACCGCCTCTACCTTTAGGTTGCCAAGGTTCAGCAGCGTCCCACTCGTGACCAGACCAATAGTTCTGGGCAGCATCCCACATATAATAATTGTGACCGCTGTAAAGAGAAGCAGTAGGCTGACCATGAGTAGTATCAGTGCTCTCTTCGTCAGAACAGCCACTCATCAGCACGGATGCAGCCACGCAAGCTGCAAATGAGATAAATAATTTTGTTTTCATGTTTTTAAATTGTTTATAAAGTTAATTAATAAAAAATGCCCTACACCAACAGACACAAAGTTTCGCTTCGCTCTAAAGCATAATGCGCAGAAAGAAAAGAGGCATAAGGGAAGATATACCTAATTCTATAAGAGGGTACAAAGTTATTTGGAACAACCAAATAATTTGCGTTAAAAGAAGAAAGAAAGTTGTTTTTTCTTTGCAACACATCCCGCACCAAAGGATATTTGGTGCAATACTGTAAGTGGCTATGTGAAAAAGCTGATTTCAATCTATATAGTGTTTTATTTGTTTGCAAAGATAATATATCTTTTCGTATTTTGCAAATTTATATATCTTTTCGTATTTTGCAAATTTATAAAAGAAAAAATATAGGTTTTAGGTCTCTTTTTGCACTTGCTGGTTGACTCTACCTACGATGCGGGGCCATAATTCCCTTTTTTATTACCTTTTGCGGATAACTCTTTGCCATATCGGTAAAAAAGAGTACCTTTGTGATTTGAAACACATGACAAGAAACAATTACAGAACGATGAAAAAGATATTTCTCCTTGCCATGGCAGCGTTCGCGCTGGTCTCATGCAGGCAGACCGATGCCCAGAAAGAGGCGGAGGGACTGCTGAGAAAGGCGGAAAGCGAGTGCGAGGCAGGGAACTTCGAGGCATCGCTGCGCTGCATAGATTCGCTGCGCAGCGTATATCCGAACGCCGTTGACACACGGATGCGCGCGCTGAAACTCTACCAGGACGTGTGCCTCAGGCAGGCGCAGGAAAACGTCGAGGCTCTCGACTCCGAACTGGAGAATGCCAAGGCGGAGTACAACGCGAGGAAAACGATTGCCGGGAAACACCACGAGGAAGGCACGGCTACGGCGGAGGAGCTGACGGAGGTCGGCCGGCTGCGGCTCAGGCGCGACTCGCTGCAGGTGAGGCTCGACACGGAGTGTGCCAAGGTGAGGCTGATAAGGCAGAAGCAGAAAGAGGGATGAGAAAGGCACTAAAAAAGCAGCCGCAAGCCACTTTTCACGCTCATTGCCTTCCCGTTCTCGGAAAAAAGGATTAAATTTGCACCCGATAATATAATAAATAATGTGTAACACCACACACGACACGGAGGGACAGTTCAGGGAAGCGATGCGGAAATGCCGCGAACTGTTCCGCAAGAAACTGCACGACTACGGAGCGTCATGGCGGATACTGCGGCCATCGTCGCTCACCGACCAGCTTTTCATCAAGGCGAAACGTATTCGCTCGCTCGAGATCAAGAAGCAGTCGATGGTGGGTGAAGGCATGCTGCCGGAGTTCGTCGCACTGATAAACTACGGGATAGTCGGCCTGATACAGTTAGACAAGGGGTTTGCCGACACCGCCGACGTGTCTGCCGACGAGGCCATGGCCCTCTATGACCGCCACGCCGAAGAGGCACTGCAGCTGATGCTGCGCAAGAACCACGACTACGACGAGGCATGGCGGTCGATGAGGGTGAGCAGCTACACCGACCTCATCCTCACGAAACTGCAGAGGATAAAGGAGATGGAGGACATCGGGGGCAACACCCTCGTGAGCGAGGGCATCGGCTCAAACTACATGGACATCATCAACTATGCCGTGTTCGGGGTGATAAAACTGAGCAATGAAGGCTGAACGTTTCACAGTGAACCTGTGCCGCATGGTTCTCGCCGTGACGCTTGTCGTATCCGGCTTTGTCAAGGCCATCGACCCGCTCGGCACACAATACAAGATTGAGGACTATGCCGGCGCGGCGGGACTGCCGGACGCGGCGAGCCCGTGGGTGACGCTCGGGCTGTCGGTGTCACTGTCGGCGCTGGAGTTCTGCCTCGGCATATTCCTGCTGTTCGCCATGCACCGCAGGGTGGTGTCGCGCATCGCGGCGGCGTTCTTGGGGCTTATGACCGCCATCACGCTGTGGCTATGGATCGCCGACCCAATCACCGACTGCGGCTGTTTCGGCGATGCGATACACCTGAGCAACGGGGAGACGCTGCTGAAGAACGTCGTGCTGGCGGCGTGCGCAGCCGTGGTGGCGTGGAGGCCAAGGCGGATGATACGCTTCATCAGCCGCACGAACCAGTGGATAGTAACGAACTACACAATCGTGTTCATCGCCGGCGTGAGCATATACTGCCTCTACACGCTGCCGCTGTTCGACTTCCGGCCATACCACGTCGGCGCGGACATAAGGAAGGGGATGGAAATGCCGCCGGGGGAAAAGGGCCCGGAGCTCGCCACGACGTTCATCATGGAGAAGGACGGCCAGCGGCGCGAGTTCTCGCTCGACGACTACCCGGACTCCACATGGACGTTCGTCGACAGCAAGACGGTGCAGGTGAGCGAGGGGTATGTGCCGCCGATACACGACTTCTCAATAACGATGCGGGGCGACGGCGGCGACATCACCGAGGAGGTGCTGGCAGACAAGGGATACACCTTCCTGCTCGTGTCGCCACAGATTGAAAAGGCCGACGACTCGAACTTCGGCGACATCGACCGCCTGTGCGAGTATGCCGGCGACCACGGGATGCGCTTCATAGGCCTCACAGCGAGCAGCGACAAGGCGATAGAACAATGGCGCGACCTGACGGGGGCGGAATACGACTTCGCCATCTGTGACGGAACGACGCTGAAGACAATGATACGGAGCAACCCGGGACTGATGCTGCTCAGGGAAGGGCGCGTCATCGGGAAATGGAGCCACAACGCCCTGCCTGACCCGTCGTCGGCGGAGTTCAGGGAAACGATAAGGACCGGCGCCGATGCCGGCGGCAACGGGACGGCAAGGAAAATGGCAGAGGTGATAATGTGGTTTGCCATACCGCTGCTGGCCCTCACCGCCGCCGACAGGCTGTGGGCATGGGGCGCGTGGGTAAGGAAAAGGGAAAAATCAAACATATTATACAAACTTTTAAAACGAAAGACTATGAGAAAGAAAATCGTTGCAGGCAACTGGAAAATGAACCTCAACCTGCAGGAGGGAGTGGCTCTGGCAAAGGAACTGAACGAATCGCTGAAAGTCAGCAGGCCGAACTGTGACGTGATAATATGCACACCGTTCATACATCTCGCCACGGTGGCAGAGAAAATCGACCAGGACGTGCTGGCTCTCGGCGCGGAGAACTGCGCCGACAAGGAGAAAGGCGCATACACGGGCGAGGTGAGCGCCGAGATGGTGAGGAGCACCGGGGCGCAGTATGTCATCATAGGCCACTCGGAGCGCCGGGGATACTATGGCGAGACACCGGAGATACTGAAGGAGAAGGTGCTGCTCGCGCTCAAGAACGGGCTGAAGGTGATTTTCTGCATCGGCGAGAGTCTCGAGGAGCGCGAGGCCGGGAGGCAGAACGAGGTGGTGAAGGCGGAGCTCGAGGGCTCGGTGTTCAACCTGCCGGAAGAGGACTTCCGCAAACTGATCATCGCATACGAGCCGATATGGGCCATCGGGACAGGCAAGACAGCGACGGCCGAACAGGCAGAGGAGATACACGCATACGTGCGCTCAATAATAGAAGAGAAATACGGGAAGGCCGTGGCAGAGGACACATCGATACTCTACGGAGGCTCGTGCAAGGCAAGCAACGCGCCGGAACTGTTCGCCAAGCCTGACATCGACGGCGGACTGATTGGAGGGGCCTCGCTTAAGGCAGCCGACTTCAGGGGCATCATCGACGCATGGAAATAATTGCCGGGCGCAAGCCAAAACGCGCCCAAGCCAAAAATCCATCATGATTATGAGAAACCTTTTACTGACAATAGTCATGGCCGTCGCCGGCACAACGGCCGCCGGGGCGCAGAACTTCCTTCAGCACCTGCGGCAAAGGCAGCAGGGGCAAGGGGTGGTCACAGTGAACGAGAGCCAAAGTATCGACAGTCTCATTGACAACATCACGCCGCCGCCGGCAAGGAAACCGGAGCAGCCCGCACGGAAAAACGACAAGGCAACAGAGGGGACGCCAAAGAAAGACGAGCCCAAGGGCGAGGCGCCAAGGAAGGAACAGGCAAGCCCCGTGCATGAGCAGGCGAGAACCGAGTACGAGCGGGCAAGAGCCGACTACAACAGGCACACGCCGGAGGCCGAGGAGAACACCACCGTCGACAAGAGGAAAAAAGTGATGCTCAACGGACACCGCGCCAATGGCTACAGGGTGCAGGTGTACCGTGGCGGAGGGACACGCAACGCGAAGCAGAAGGCACAGTCGCTGGGAAACAGCCTGAAGGCCAAGTTCCCCGAGCAACCGGTCTATGTGCACTTCTTCTCGCCGAACTGGACCGTGCGCATGGGCAACTACAGGTCGCAGGAAGAGGCCGTGCGGATGCTGCGCCAGGCGAAAAAGGCTGGCTTCGGCTCGGCTACGATAGTGAGAGGTCCTATAACAGTTTCAAGATAAATTTATGAATCCAGAGATAGATTTCCGCGAAGGACTTGACGAGCTCGCGGAGCATTACAAGGGTATTCTCCAACTTCTCGGGGAAGATACCGGACGGGAAGGACTGCTGAAAACACCCATCAGGGTGGCCAAGGCGATGCAGATACTGACACGCGGATACACACAGGACGCCAACAAGGTGCTGACCGACGCGCTATTCGCGGAGAAATACAACCAGATGGTCATCGTGAAGGACATCGACTTCTTCTCGCTCTGCGAGCACCACATGCTGCCGTTCTACGGTAAGGTGCATGTGGCGTACATTCCCAACGGGTATATCACAGGGCTGTCAAAGATTGCACGTGTCGTTGATATTTTCAGCCATCGCCTGCAAGTGCAGGAACGCCTCAACCAGCAGATAAAGGACTGCATACAGAACACGCTGCACCCTCTCGGGGTGATGGTGGTGATCGAGGCGAAGCACATGTGCATGCAGATGCGCGGCGTGGAGAAACAGGGCGCCGTCACCACGACAAGCGACTTCAGCGGGGCATTCAACCAGGCCAAGACACGCGAGGAGTTTATGAACCTGCTGCACAGCGAGGGGAAACACATCTGAGCGGAATGGTTAAACAATTCTAAAAAACGCACTGCCGGTGCAATATTAAGACCGGCGGTGCATTTGTATTCCTGAAACAATTTAAACAACAAATTAATATGAAAAGAACTTTTCGGTTGACCACACTACTGCTCACGGCACTGCTCGCAATGTCGCTGTCGTCATGCCTGAACGACAATAACGACACAGTGCAGCAAGTGGGGAAAAAGGACTACGAGGCACTGAGCGGAAACTTCACCGGGACGGCGAAGTACATAGCAAAACCCAGCGACAAGACACTGACAACGGAAGAGGGTGTGAAAATCGCCGTCACCCCGGACTCTATCATGAGGATAACGGGAATATCGGCCGCCGCCCTCGCCAAGAACATCAGCGACGATGACATACGCCAGGCAATCGCCGCCCAGCCCAGCCCGGTGCTCACCGCGCGCTTCGTTATCTATTCGGCGGCATCGCAGGGAATGTCAATGTTCATGAAGCCACTGCCGGTTGAATTCAAGGGAGTGACGGTGAAAGGCGAGAAACACGACTACGCCATAGCGTTCCACAGTCCATCGCTGGCATCCCTGTCCTCGTCGTACAACAAGCTTACCGTAAGCATATTCATGAAAACGCTCATGGAAGATGGAAAGGAGAAGGAAAGTTTCTTTAACTTCGACACCGAGGTAAACGAGAAGATAACAATCTTCATCGAATGTAACAGGGACAAGTGACTCTTTCCCACACATACTGAAGATGGATGCCGTGGGGCTTGCCTTAATCCCTCCCTCCGCTTGCCGTGACAAAAGCGCGGGACGACGGGGGCTTGTGCGCAGGCATTGACTTGCGCACTGCAAGTCCGGCATCCGTTGCGATGCCATTGAACCCAAATCGGTCATTACAACACAGATTTTTCAATTTCATCCTGGAAACCTGTTCCCCGGCTGCTTGCAGTCGCTTGCCGGCATCTTGCCCGTTGTTTTTTCTTGACGTAGCCCGCTACGCCTGCAAAAAAACAACAGCCAATCTGCCTGGGCAACCGACTGCAATCAGTTCGGGCTCTAATGACCGATTTGGGTTGAACCAAAAAACAAAAGGCTGATTTCCGATCAGGAATCAGCCTTTTTCCTTTGTCCGTCGGGATTACTGGACTCGAACCAGCGACCTCGCGCCCCCCAGACGTGTGCGCTACCAACTGCGCTAAATCCCGGACAGCATTTCATCGCCACATGATATATGGCTTAAATGCAGGTGCAAAGGTATGTAATTTCGGTGAGAAAAACAAATATTTGAAGATGTTTTTTGCCCCGTATGGCGCGATTGCCGAAAAATGTCGCGGATGTGTTATGTGCGGCATCACTGTTGCCTGCATGGCACGCGTGCCTGCAAGCCCATTCAGCGTGCGCTCTTCGACGGCGCGTAGCAGCGGTGCCTGGCGTTGATTAGTTCCACGACTGGCTTCAGCCGCATGTCGGTGATTGGCTGGTTGCGGTAGATTTCCTTCTGCGCGTCGTACAGTTTCCTGTTTCCCCGGTCAATCAGTTCCCTTATGTTTGGCGGCACGAGGAACGTTGCCTGCTCGCCGACCTTTGAGTATATGTCGCTCTGGAAATTGAATATCGACACAAGGTCGAAGTCGGCAAAGTGTATGTATGTGTTGCCCGTGGCTTTCAGCCACTTTGCCAGTTCCGCCCCGCGCGCGTGCCTGTGCACGAAGAGGATTTTCCGCTTTGGGAACATGTGCATGTAACTGCGTATCCGGCGGAATGTCTCCACGCTCTCCACCCCCACTATCAGCACATCGCGCGGCACGCTGAATATCTTGTAATCGTATATATAAATGCAAATGCCGCGTGGCGGGTTGATTGTGAAGTGCGCTCCCCCCACCTGCGCGTCCAGTGGCTCCACGGAAGTGACGTAGAAGCCTTCCGCCGGGCTTGTCTTTCCAGTCCTCGCCTCCAATATTGGCTCAGGGACATCATCTCCCGTGCCGTCGCCGTCCCCTTTTGACTGCATGTCGTATAAGTTCCGCAAATCCTGTATGTTGAGTTCTTCTGCAAGGTACTTCCTCAGACGCTCTGTGCTCACGGCCTTGAATGTGGTGCGTGTGCCATGCTGCGTCGCCGGCATCAGTATGCCCGCACGTTTCATGTTGTCGAACAAACGTGTCTGCGTCTCGCTTTGCGTCAATTCCTCGCCATTATACAGGGCAAGCAGACGTTTCAATGCTCCTTGAGTGTTTTTTTGTCTTTTCATACCATGTACCTATTAAGAAAAAACTTAAAACAAGCAATTCATTGCAAATATATAAAAAATAATTTAACCCGCATCTGTTTTTGTGATAAAATGTTATCAAAAGGCCGATATTTTAACACAAGAGCGCCATTTTCGTCTTTCCCGTTAACATAGTCATTACGCCGTCGGCCACCTGTCGCTTGGTCACCCACGCCCCCACTCCACGCGCAGGTCCCGACTGAAAGCAGGCGCGTATGGACGGCAGGATGATTTTGTCGCCCTGCCTGCGGCGCCGCCAGTCCATCCGATTCACGTTATTTCAAGTTATATTTTTCGTTTGCTTATTATAATAATCGTGAAAACATGGCAGTATTAAAAATTAAATTAGTATTTTTGCATGGTAAATATTAAAGGGAAAAAAATAAAGATATCACACCGAGATGACATACAGGATAACGGCGCCAAGCCGTATCGACACAACGATAAAACTGCCGGCGAGCAAGAGCATAAGCAACCGCGCGCTGATTATCAACGCGCTCGCTGGCGCGGGAGAAGCCCCGGCCAACATAAGTGACTGCGACGACACGGAGGTGATTGTGCGTGCCCTGCGCGACAGCCCGTACGAGATTGACATCAAGGCGGCCGGGACGGCAATGAGGTTTATGACGGCATACCTCGCAGCGACTCCCGGCGAGCACCTCATAACGGGCACGGAGCGCATGAGACACCGGCCGGTAAAGGAGCTGGTGGACGCGCTGCGCTACCTCGGGGCCGATATTGAGTATGCCGGGGAGGAGGGCTTCCCGCCGCTGAAAATACGGGGAAAGGCTCTCGCAGGGGGCAAGATAGAGATGCCCGGGGACGTGAGCTCGCAGTATGTGTCGGCGCTGCTGATGATTGCGCCGGTGATGCGCGACGGCCTCGAGCTGCACCTCACGGGCGACATCATATCGCGCCCATACATCGACCTCACCATACACACCATGCACGACTACGGCGCGAAAGTTGAGTGGACCGACGTTGACACCATCGTCGCCGAGCCGGCAGGCTACCGCAGGCGCGACTTCTTGATAGAGAACGACTGGAGCGGGGCGTCATACTGGTATGAGATACTCGCGCTGCTGGGCGACAGGGAGAGCCGCGTGCGCCTGCCGGGACTGGCGGACGCTTCTCGACAGGGCGACTCGGGGGTGCGCTACCTGTTCTCAATGCTCGGCGTGAAGACCGTGTTCGACAGCGAGGCAAATACCGAACTGCCAACGGTGACGCTCAGGACGCTGCCGTCCATGCTGCCGAGGCTCGACTTCGACTTCTCCGGACAGCCAGACCTCGCGCAGACACTGGTGGTGACGTGCGCGGCGGCTGGCATACCGTTCCACTTCACGGGACTGGGCACGCTGCGCATAAAAGAGAGCGACCGCATCGAGGCAATCAAGCGCGAGATGGCGAAACTGGGCTTCGCGATAAAAGAGGAGAATGGCTCGGAACTGTCATGGGACGGCGAGCGGACCACACCGACGATGGAGCCGATAGACACCCACGAAGACCACCGCATGGCAATGGCGTTCGCGCCGGCGGCGATAAAGTTCCCAGGGCTGAGGATAAACGACCCGGGAGTGGTCACGAAGAGCTACCCGTCGTTCTGGGACGACCTGCGGCAGGCGGGCTTCACCGTGGAGGAGGAATAGCCGCAAGGCATCGTCAAGCGACATAACAAGACAACCGAAATGCTGTATCTCGCCATCGCAATAGTCGCACTGGGCATATTCGCCGCGACACTCGGACTGCTTTCACACAATAAAGACGGCGGCCGGGACGTTGTTAATAACACGGCATCATCGTGCGCGACCTGCAGCGGCGGCGGTCACCGGTGCGAGCAGGAGTGCATGATGGAGGCGGCGACGCGCCCAATCGAATACTTCGACGACGAGGAACTGGACGCTTTCAGCGGCAGGCCGCCGGGACAGTATGACGACGGCGAGGCGGAGCAATTCCGCGAAATACTCTACACCATGCGCCCCGGCGAGGTGAAGGACTGGTGCCGCAGCCTCACGCTGCGCGGCATAGAACTGCCCGACCAGGTGAAGGACGAGGTGTTCCTCATGGCGGGAGACGCACAGCAATGCCACGGCACGCAATAGATGCAGTGTGCCGGCGGCGGAAGACAAGAGAATAATCACGACACTCACCCACGGAAGATGAAGTCAAAAGAGCCATACATCGCAGCAGCCATTGTGGCAATTTTGCTGCTCGCAGCTTGCTCGACGCAGAAGAACACGTCGTCAAGCCGATGGTGGCACTCGTTCAACGCGCGCTACAACACCTACTACAACGGGGCCATGGCGTATGTCGACGCATCGCTGGAGAGGGAAAATGGCAACAAGGACAACTTCACCGAGCGGATACCGCTGTACACAGTCGGGAACAAGAAGAGCCGCGACCTGGGAAAGGCAAACTACGACCGCGCCATCGAGAAGGCGCAGAAGGCGATAAAACAGCACAGCATAAGGAAGAGGCCGGAGTGGAACAAAAGCCGGAGAAAGACAGACAAGGACCGCGAGTGGCTCAGCCGCCGCGAGTACAACCCGTTCCTGTGGAAAGCATGGATGCTGATGGGCAGGGCGCAGTTCCACAAGGGCGACTTCGACGAGGCGGCCTCCACGTTCGCATACATGAGCCGACTGTATGCCACACAGCCCGCCATCGCAGGAAAGGCACGCGCGTGGCTGGCAAAGTGCTACACCGAGCACGACTTCGTGTATGACGCAGAGGACGTGATTGCCAAGATGAGGCGCGACTCGATGGACTGGCGCGCGGTGAAGGAGTGGGACTACACCTTCGCCGACTACTACATACACACCAACCGCATAGAGGAGGCGATACCATATCTCAGGAAAGTCATACGCCACGAGATGCGCCGCAAGCAGAAGGCGCGGGAGTGGTATCTCATGGGGCAACTGCAGGCGGAACTGGGCAACAAGGACCTGGCATACAGGGCGTTCAGGCACGTCATAAGGCTGAACCCGCCATACGAGCTGGAGTTCAACGCGCGCATCGCAATGACCGAGGTGACGGCGGCGGGGAAGTCGAAACAGATGATTGGCCGGCTGAAACGCATGGCGGCCTCAGACAACAACAAGGAATATCTCGACCAGGTGTATTACGCCATGGGAAACATACACCTCGCCGACCGCGACACGACGAAGGCCATCGAGGCATACGAGACGGGCAACAAGAAGGCGACACGCGCCGGGGTGGAGAAAGGCGTGCTGCTGCTGAGGCTCGGCGACCTGTACTGGGCGCGGGAGAAATTCGCCGACGCGCAGCGGTGCTACGGCGAGGCGATAGGACTGCTCGACAAGGACCGCAAGGACTACGAGACCCTCTCGAAACGCTCGAAGATACTCGACGAGCTCGTGCCGTTCACCGAGGCAGTGCATCTGCAGGACTCGCTGCAGGCGCTGGCAAAAATGCCGGAGGCCGACCGCAATGCTGCCATCGACCGGGTGATAGAGGCCCTGAAGAAGAAGGAGAAGGAGGAACGGCTCGCGCAGGCCGAGAAGGAGGCGCAGGAGCAGCAGGCTGCCAACCAGGGAAACCGTGGGGACGTGAACAAGAACCCGCAACAGCAGCAGCAAATGCAGAACGGCCAGTGGTATTTCTACAACCAGATGGCGGTGAACCAGGGAAAGGCGGCGTTCCAGAAACTGTGGGGGCGGCGCGAGAACGTTGACAACTGGCAGCGCGTGAACCGCACGGTGGTGGCGCAGAACGACATGGCGCAACTCACCGACGGGCAGCGCGACTCGATAGCGGCGGCGGAGGCTGTGCAGGACTCGATCGACAACAGCCTGGACAGCGCGCAGAACGACCCACACAAACGGGAGTACTACCTCGCGCAGATACCGTTCACCGAGGAGCAGGTGCAGGCCAGCAACCTTATCATAGAGGACGGACTGTTCCACGCCGGGGTCATTTTCAAGGACAAACTCGACTTCCTGAAACTGAGCGAGAAACACCTCACGCGGCTCGAGAGCCATTACCCAGACTACGAAAACATGCCAGACGCGCTTTATCACCTGTTCCTGCTATACAACCGCATGGGGCAACCAGGCGTGGCGGAGGGCTACCTCGGCAAACTGAAGGAGAAATACCCCGGCAACAAATGGACGGCAATACTGTCAGACCCTCACTTCGAGGAGAACGCGCGCTACGGCGTGATGATGGAGGACTCGCTATATGCCGCCACATACGCGGCATTCAAGGCCGACCGGAACGGAGAGGTGAGGAGGAACACGAAGGTGTCGGAGGAACGTTTCCCGATGGGCGCAAACCGCGACAAGTTCATATTCATCAACGGGCTCGGGAAACTGAACGACGGCGATGCCGACGGATGCCTGAAGGACATGAACGACGTGGTGAAGAACTACCCGAACAGCCGCATCAGCGAGATTGCAGGCATGATAATAAACGGGGTGAACGCCGGCAGGCGGCTGCGCGGAGGAAAATTCGACATAGGCGACGTGTGGGAGCGGCGCAGCGCGGTGCTGAACGACAGCGACTCGATACAGGCACGGCAGTTCGTTGCCGACAGGCTGTCGCCGCACCTGTTCTTGCTGGCATACAACCCGGACTCCATCGATGAGAACAAACTGCTCTTCGAGATGGCACGCTACAACTTCAACAATTTCCTGGTGCGCAACTTCGACATAGTAATCGAGGACTTCGACGGGCTGCACCGCATGAGGATTGCAGGCTTCAAGACTTACGACGAGGCTCTGCAATACGCGAGGATGCTTTACAAATACGAGCCGATAGCACGCCTGACGGGGAAAGCGCGCGGCATAATAATCAGCGAGGCCAACCTGCCGCTGCTCGGTACGAACTTCAGCCACAAGGACTACGAAAAGTTCTACGACAAGCATTTCGCACCGCTGAAGCCATCGACAGCGAGACTGCTCACAGAGCCTGCCGAGATAGAATATGAGAAACGGCCGGAGAAAACGGAAACGCAAGAGGACGGCGGAGGCAAATACGGCGGCGGAGTAGATGACGGCATGATAATCGATATTGAGCCGCAGGCAACGGAGAGCGTCACAGAAATGAACGATTCCGTGCAGGAAAAGACAGCCGGAGATGCAACAGAGACAACGGTCGGGACCACGGACAAGACCATCGAAGACACGGGTACAACCATCGAGAATGTGCCGGAAACTGTCGTGGAGCAACCGGAAACAATCATCGAACAGCCGGAAACTGTCGTGGAGCAGCCTCGGAAAAAGACGGTGGAAGAACCGGAAAAGAAGGTGACAGGCACGAAGGACGAACCGGTAAAACCGCAAAAGAAGGAACAGGAAAAGCCGGAGAAGACGGCAACGGACGAGCCGGAGGACACTGGCATTTACTTCGACGACGGCTTCGGGACGGAGAACGGCACACCGCAAAAGAATGACAAAAAGAATAAGAACAACAACGATTTCGACCTCGAGGACGAATACTACGACCTCGACGGCTTCTAAACAAGGAACATGAGCAACGGACTACTACTCTGGGTTGACGACGAGGTGGAACTTCTTCGCGCCCACATAATATTCTTGGAGAAGAAAGGTTACGAGGTGGTGACAGCCACAAACGGGACCGACGCAATGGAAATGTGCAGGCAGCGGACGTTCGACCTGGTGCTGCTGGACGAGATGATGCCGGGGGTGAGCGGACTGGAAACGCTGCAGAAACTGAAGGAGATACAGCCGGCGACACCGGTGGTGATGGTGACAAAGAGCGAGGAGGAGGACATTATGAACCAGGCCATAGGGTCGAAGATTGCCGACTACCTGCTCAAACCGGTCAACCCGCTGCAGATCTTGCTCACACTGAAGAAGAACATACACCGCAGGGAGATAGTGTCTGAGGTGACGCAGAGCGAATACCAGCACAACTTCCAGGACATATCACAGCAGATTGACAACTGCCGGACGATCGAGGAATGGATGGACGTGTACAAACGCCTCGTACACTGGGAACTGGAACTGACCGGCACCGGCACCAACATGGACGGCATACTGCAGATGCAGAAAGAGGAGGCTAACGCAGGCTTCGCCAAATTCATAAAAAACAACTACCTCGCATGGGTTGACCCCAAGACAATGCAAACGGCAGAGAGGCCGATGATGAGCCCGGACATATTCAAGAAGAGGGTGTTCCCACTGCTCTCGGCAGGGGAGAAGGTGTTCCTCATCGTTATAGACAACTTCAGGCTCGACCAGTGGAAGGTGCTCGCCAGGGACATCGGTGACATGTTCGACATCGAGGAGGACACTTACTGCACCATACTGCCGACGGCAACGCAGTATGCACGCAACGCCATCTTCAGCGGGCTGATGCCGACGCAGATTGCCAGCATGTTCCCGGAACTGTGGGTTGACGAGGACGAGGAGGAGGGCAAAAACCTGAACGAGGAGCCACTCGTCAGGACGCAGATAGAGCGGTTCCGGCGGCACGACACGTTCTCCTACCACAAGATAAACGACTCACAGGGGGCGGAAAGGCTGATGAGCCACTTCAGCCAGATGAGCGGCTACGACCTCAACGTGGTGGTGATCAATTTCATCGACATGCTGAGCCACGCACGCACGGAATCGAAGATGGTGCGCGAGCTCGCAAACAACGAGTCGGCATTCCGGTCAATCACACTGAGCTGGTTCAGGCACTCGGTGATGGGGGAACTGCTCAAGGCTCTCGCACAGACGGACTACACAGTAATCGTGACGACCGACCACGGCAGCATACGCGCCAGCAAGCCGGTGAAGATAATCGGCGACCGCAACACCAACGCCAACCTGCGGTACAAACTGGGCAAGAGCCTGGGATATAACCCCAAGGAGGTGTTCACGATAAAGAACCCGCAGCAGGCGCAGCTGCCCGCACCGAACCTCAGCACGTCGTATGTGTTCGCCACGGGAAACTCGTTCCTGGCATATCCCAACAACTACAACTACTATGTGTCATACTACAAAAACACGTTCCAGCATGGCGGAATCTCGCTCGAGGAAATGATCGTGCCGATAGTGACTCTGAGGAGGAGAAGGAGGAAATGAGCGGGGCGACCGGTATTTGGAGGGACTGTCAATGGAGTTGGGAAAACAGAAAGAACCATGGAAATAAAAATCGACAACATCAATGAAATCGGCGCTGCGGCACGCCGCTTCATAGACAACATGCCGCAGGGGAAAGTCTTCGCGTTCTACGGGAAGATGGGGGCAGGCAAGACAACGTTCATCAAGGCCGTGTGCGAGGAACTCGGCGTGTGCGACGTGGTCACGTCGCCCACGTTCGCCATCGTCAACGAGTATGAGGGCAATGGGCATGCGGCGATATACCACTTCGACTTCTACCGGATAAAGAGGATTGAGGAGGTCTACGACATGGGGTACGAAGAGTATTTCTTCAGCGGCAACCTGTGCTTCATCGAGTGGCCCGAGCTGATAGAGGACCTGCTGCCGGACGACGTGACGCGCGTCACCATCAGGGAGGCGGAAGACGGCTCGCGGATAGTGACATTCTGACCTTGCGCGGGCCAACACGCAGGGAAACTTGCTGCAAGCCGTGTGATGGACTTCGACAGTCTGTGGCGGGCGACGGCTTACAATTGCTGACCGCTAAAGTATGCTATCTGAAATCACTTGTCTATTTCCAGATTGTTCCCCTTGACAAAAAGTCAGTGGGAGTTACAGGTTTTCTCCGTCGTTTTCAACCCTTCTTATGGACCTCTGGCAATGAGGCTTCACCACCAATGGCACGTTCTCTATGAGCACGTTGCTCGTGTCGAGGCCCAGTGCTCGCGCCATGCTAAGTTTCAAGTGGGCAATCAGCGAGTAGAGGCTCATGATGAGGCGCTCCTTCTTCGAGAAGTGGTTGATGGCCACATAGATTCGGTTGATGATGACGAATATGAAGTTGCCAGAAATGCCGTGTTTCTCAAGCGACGGGTAGCAGCTGTCGAGCGTGAACTCCCTGCTGGCCACCAACTCCTCGATTATCTGGCGGAAATAGAGGTTCACCAATGGCTGTACGCGGAACCCTAATTTCAGGTTTATGCGGTAGAGCGTGTCGGGAATCAGCGTCGTGAACTCGTATTCCAGAGTTTGCGGCTCGTCCTGATAGTCGACGTGTAGCAGAATGTAGTGGTCGGCCCGCATGGGGTGCTTGTGGATGATGGAGTAGAGAATCTTGTGCTCGATGTCGTAAGTGCCCGAAAGCTTGCTCAGATATACTATATTGGTGGCAAACTTGGCTATCGTGGTGTCATGCTTGATGTCGGAAATCACGCCATACCACTCCCTTATGTCGCGCACATCGACTTGTTGGCTGCGGATGAGCTTGGCATTGTGCCATACATACATCACAATGAACATGGTACCGGCCATGAGCATCGTCACCCATCCGCCATGGACGAACTTGAACATGTTGGCAATGAAGAAGATACCCTCAAGTCCGATGAAGAAAACCACAAAGGGTATCGTTATGAGCAGCGACACACGACGCTGGCCCAGATAGGCGAATAGCAGGAAGGTGGTCATGAGCATCGTGATGGTGATGGCCAGGCCGTAGGCGGCCTCCATGTTCTCGGAACTCTTGAAGAACAGGATGACGAGGATGCAGAGCACGTAGAGTGCCGTGTTGACAAACGGAATGTAGAGCTGCCCCTTAACGTCGGTGGTGTATTTGATTTTCTGACGCGGCCAGAACTTCAGGTTCATCGCCTCACTGAAAATGGTGAACGAGCCACTGATGAGGGCTTGACTGGCGATGATGGCGGCAATGGTGGCCATGGTGATGCCGAAGAACAGGAAACTGCGGGGCATGATGGCATAGAAGGGATTGACATCCGGAGCAAGACTGTCGGCATGGTTGATGATCCACGCTCCCTGCCCCAAGTAATTGAGGATGAGCATCGACTTGACGAAAGCCCAGCTCACGCGGATGTTCTTAGCCCCACAGTGGCCAAGGTCGGAGTAGAGTGCCTCGGCTCCGGTCGTACAGAGGAACACCGCCCCAAGGATGAGAAACCATTCGGGGTCGTGCGTCAGAAGCTTCAGCGCATAATAGGGATTGAAGGCCTTGAGAATAGGCAGGAAGTCGGCGATGTGGCCGATTCCCAGTACACCCATCATCGTGAACCAGACGAACATCAGCGGACCGAAGAACCGCCCGATGGCGTTCGTTCCGAACTGCTGGATTAAAAACAGTACCGAAATGATACACAGGCAGATGGGAATTATGGGTGTCTCCGGCTCGTAGGCTTTCAGCCCCTCAATGGCGGATAGCACCGTTATGGAGGGAGTAATAACGCCATCGGCCACCAGCGTGCTCGCACCGATGATGGCCAGCAGGTAAAACCACCTGCGGCTGTGCCGCCTGATGAGCGCATAGAGGGCTAAAATGCCGCCCTCACCCTTGTTGTCGGCACGGAGCGCGATGAGAACGTACTTGATAGTGGTCTGTAACGTCAGCGTCCAGATGATGCACGACACGGCGCCGGTGATGTATTCAGCATCGATGGCACTGCCTGCCTTCACAATAGCCTTCATTACATAAAGTGGCGATGTGCCGATGTCGCCAAACACAATGCCCAGCGTCACGATGATGCCTATAAAACTCAGCCGTTGGTGCACGGCCTGTTTCGTATCAGAGTTCAATGCCATAGATTATCCATTTGGTTCAATCTGAAAATATCGCTGCAAAGGTAAGAAAAAATCGCAATCTGCAAATTTTTATCTGTCTTATTTTTCACCTTTATTCCGCAGCCTTCCCGAGCCTTTCATCACGTCACTGCCAATGTTCATTATATATGCGGTTTCTCCCGGGTTGACAGCTCTTTGCCGTGTAATGGCCGAATTGTGCACATAATTCCACCTTGCCCCATAGCCAACAGTGGTTGGTGATGACCAGCCCACAAAAAGGTTTGCCTCATCCTTAAGTGGCATTGAATGTTTTGCCAGAAGTGCAGCAATCTCCACGCTCCGCATCCACCTTTGTGTGATGCGCGGCAAGCCAAATATGCCAACAGGAAAGGAAATCCGTAAACTCAAATGATGCGACGTCAATTTCCGGCAGCTGCATGCAAAAAAAGGCAGGAAAAGTTTGCGCCATCGGATTTCAATTAGTACTTTTGCAGGAAACAAGACACTACGACGATGACAGACAGCACCAACGGGGAGTTTTGCAGGCACGGGCGCATAGAGGTGATTTGCGGGTCGATGTTCTCGGGGAAGACCGAGGAACTGATACGCCGCCTGAAACGCGCCATGTTTGCAAGGCAGAAGGTGGAGATTTTCAAGCCGGCGATAGACACGCGCTACTCTGAGGACGATGTGGTGAGCCACGACCAGAACTCGATACCCAGCACACCGATTGACTCGTCGGCGTCGATACTCCTGCTGGCCGGCGACAACGACGTGGTCGGGATAGACGAGGCGCAGTTCTTGGACGACGGACTTGTTGGCGTGTGCAACGAGCTCGCCGGGCGGGGCGTGCGCGTCATCGTGGCAGGCCTGGACATGGACTTCAAGGGAAAGCCCTTCGGCCCCATCCCCGCCCTGTGCTCCGTCGCAGACGACGTGCAGAAGGTGCACGCCATCTGTGTCAGGTGTGGCTCGCAGGCATACATCAGTCACCGGCTGGTGGACAGCGACAAGCGCGTGCTGCTCGGGGAAACGCACGAATACGAGCCGCTGTGCAGGGAATGTTTCAAAAGGATTTCCGAATCAGAAAGATAACATCAGAACGACATTGCAAGCGGAGACGGCATCACAACTCACATTTACATGCCGAACGACAATTCCTGAAATGATAAAATGACACAACAATGCTGGAACAAAAAATTACATTCGACAAACTGGTGCGTTGGATAATCACCGCACTGATAATCATCGCGGTGATTTTCACCATCGACTACCTTAGCAACGTGCTGCTGCCTTTCTTCGTGGCATGGATGTTCGCATACCTGCTGTACCCCATTGTACACTTCACGCAGTACAAGCTTCACGTGCCGACACGCGCGCTGAGCATCGTCGTCACGCTGCTGTTCGTGACCGCAGTGCTTGTCGGGGTGTTCTACATCATCTTCCCGCCGATGATAGAGCAGTTCGAGAAACTGGGCGTGCTGACAACGCGATACATACAGGAAAAGGCCGACACCGACAACATCTCGCAGACGATACAGCACTGGGTGCGCGACAACTACACACAGATTGAGAGCTTCGTGAAACAGAAAGATGTCACGGAGGCGATAAAGAGCGCCGTCCCGGGGGTGTTCAACATGCTCGGGCAGACGGCAAGCATCATCATAAGCATAGTGGCGTCGCTCATCACATTGCTATACATGTTCTTCATCCTGCTCGACTACGAGTACCTCACGAGGAACTGGATACGAATATTCCCCAAGAAGAACAGGCCGTTCTGGAACGTGCTGGCAGGCGACGTCAAGCGCGAGCTGAACAACTACATAAGGGGGCAGGGCCTCGTGGCACTCATAATGGCAATACTCTTCTGCATTGGCTTCACGATAATCGACTTCCCCATGGCAATAGCCCTCGGCATACTCATCGGGATAATGGACCTCGTGCCATACCTGCACACGTTCGCGCTCATCCCGACGGCGTTCCTCGCACTGCTCAAGGCCGCCGACACAGGGCAGAACTTCTGGGTCGTACTCGGAGCGGCAGTCGCCGTGTTCTGCATAGTGCAGGTGATAATAGACCTCATCGTCACCCCGAAGGTGATGGGAAAAGCCATGCGACTCAACCCGGCGATACTGCTGCTGTCGCTCTCGGTATGGGGCGCGCTGCTCGGCTTCATAGGGCTCATCATCGCCCTGCCGCTAACGACAATAATCATAGCATACTACAAACGGTATGTGACGAAAGAAGACGGTGAGGGTGATCACACGGACGGGAACACGCCGCAGGCAAACACCGCAGGCGACGGAAAACCGACTTCCGGCAAGGCGGAAACAGAAAATAATTAAAAACACGGCGAATAATTTTGATAATAGAAAAAAACGCCGTACCTTTGCAACCGCTTTTCGCAAGAACAGCATCAGCGTAGATCCGTTAGCTCAGTTGGCAGAGCACAACACTTTTAATGTTGGGGTCTTGGGTTCGAGCCCCAAACGGATCACTTTCGCCCCCATGCGGGTCACAAAGTACTAAAAAAGAGGATTTCAGCAATGAAGTCCTCTTTTCCGTTTATACAAGCCACTTGTTAGCTAAATAGCACATTTAGAGGAAGTTATGCTAAATGTTGAAACTGCGGCTAACAGGACGTAACGGTGACTTTGAGGGCCAATCCCAAAGAGATTGCAGGCCAATAGACTATCAATTGCAGGGTGTTGAAAATGAAACGAATCATACAAGGGCAGACACAAAAATACTTAACAAATCGTGATAAAAAAGAACGTTCCATGAGAGACTGAACCCTCCAAAAACTTCAAACGAAACATCGTCCAACATGGAACGTTCGTTGATCCAAAATTAATCCATAATTGAACGAATAATCAATCCCCCCTCCTAACTCCTTGATAATCAATATAGGCTTCTATATATACTAATAATACTGATGATACTAATGATACTGATGATACTCATCATCCTGATAATCCGACGACGATGTGGCGGGAGACGTCGCCGTTTTTTGAAAGGAATGAAAAAAATCATGACAAACGATAAAAACATCGTCGAGGACACGATGCCGCATGACCCGCTTCCGCCATTCCAACGTTCCTCGCTTCCCACTCTCCGATCATCGCTACCTGCTCCACTCGTTCCCCACTCCCCATTCTCCAGGGTCGGAACGTGAACGTCACGCCCATTCGGCTCATTTTGCTCCCGCTAAGACTATCGCCGTTTTTTGGATGATTCGCCAAAACACCATAGCTTTGCAGGAAAAAACATTGAACGAAATGAAAATACAGAATGATGATAACGCACGGCACATGCCTTTAAGGCCCAAAGTTGTTGAAACAAAAAAAAAATGAAAAAATCGTGATGCCTTATACGCATTTGAAGTGATTCAGTTGATAATTTCATAAAAAACAACTATCTTTGTGTGATTTTAATCTCATTCCTCACTTTTTCTTTGACAAGATATACGCTAAAACCAACGATATGAGTAAAATAAACGTAAAACCAATGAAAGAATTGGCTGCCATGTTGCCACAGATGAAACAGTGGATGGAAGCCATGCACCAAGATCCCGAACTGTCTACCCAAGAGGTAAATACAGGCAAATATGTTGCCGACCTGCTAAAAAATATGGGCTACGAGGTTCATGAGCATGTAGGAAAACATGGCATTGAGGGTGTGGTAGGTGTACTAAGTCATGGCGATGGAAAGAAGAAAATAGGCATTAGAGCCGACATGGATGCTCTCCCTATTCAAGAGATAAACAACCTGCCTTACAAGAGTAGGCACGACGGCATTTCTCATCTCTGCGGACACGATGGTCATAGTGCCATGGCACTTGGGGCAGCTAAGTATCTGGCAGACACAAAGCACTTCAATGGAACCGTTTACTTCTATTTTCAGCCTGCCGAAGAGACCATGCAGGGCGGTCCTTCGATGATAGATGATGGACTTTTCAAGAAGTTTAATGCCGATAGAATATATGCCATACACAATATTCCTGGGCTACCAAAGGGGGTACTGCATTTCCATGATGGAGAAACGATGTCGGCTGTAGATAATTGGGAGATACGCTTAATGGGGCGTGGAGGTCATGGTTCAATGCCCGAACTAAGCATTGACCCTGTCGTAGCTGGTGCTTCTTTGGTGATGGCACTACAGACGATTGTAGCTCGCAACCTCTCTCCTTGGAATAATGGCGTGGTCACCATCGGCTCATTCCAAGCGGGTAATGCAGGTAACGTTATTCCAGACGAAGCTGTACTCAAGTTGTCTATGCGCAACATGCAACCCGATGGGCGTAAGCTGGTGTTGCAACGTATTCGTGAGATAACGGCTTCTCAAGCAGAATGCTTTGGTTGCAAATATGAAATAAAAGAGGGACAACCCGGAGCAGTGCTTGTCAATTCGCACGAAGAAACAGCTTTTGCTGCCCAAGTGGCACGCAAATACTTTGGAGAGGAAAATGTAGTGTACCCTTGTAAGCCACTGATGAGCAGCGAAGACTTTGCCTTTATGTTGCAAGAACGACCAGGAAGCTACATCATGTTAGGTAATGGTGAAACGCCTATGGTACACAATCCTAAGTACATCTTCGATCAGGAAATCCTTCCCATCGGTGCCTCGCTGTGGGTTGCCTTGTGTGAAGAATACCTAAAGTAGAGGAGATTGGAGTCAAGCTAATGTCATACAATAGATGCACCTGTCTCTTTGGTTGTGAAGCAACGGTAGGTTTCCATTATTATAACACCCTGAACTCGGCAGGCAATATGCCCGTTTGTCGCTTAAAGAACTTCACGAAATACGACGGGTCATCAAAGCCTAAGCGGAATGCAATCTCCTTTATCTTGAGGTCGGTATAGCATAGTTGGCGTTTTGCTTCCAATATGATTCTGTCGTTAATGATCTTCAAAGGTGTTGAGAACGAGCTTGCACCGACACTATTCGTGAGGTCTTTACAGACACATTGAGGTGATTGGCATACTCCTTTACCGTGTGCATCTGTCTATAATGATGCTCCAATGTCTGGCGAAAGCGTATGAACAGGCGGTTTGCTGCATTATTGGATACACAGTGGTGTACCCGTGCCGCGATGTCCGATGCGCTGTATCTCGATAAGAAACAGTTTGACAAGATACTTCTGATAGTCGCGATGGGCAAACAGCGAGGCATTGACACTCTCCGTCTTCATGCTATCCGTAATCTGCTCAAGCCGTTCCGTGGCATGATCGGGCAAAAGGAAATAAGGCACGGCATCGAAAGCGTTGAAGACATTATATTTCAGAAAAACATTCTGCTTGACCAGTGCTATCCCTTCGCTGAGAAGGATGGGCATAATGCCAAGAAAACTTCAAGCAAGGCGCTTGTGATGTCTTACGCTTACTCAAATGTATTGCTCGACAAGATTGAGGAGGCTGCCAAGCATGGGCTTGTGGGCAATGAGAATGACAACTGGTAATCAACGACAACTGAAATTTGGGTCCTGCGGTTTTCTTGCCGCAGGACTTTTTATATTCTGAGACCTCTGCAAAACTCTCTCAAAGACAGGTCGTCCAGGCTATTACAGTTTGGCACTGTTCAAGACCGATCTTCTCCGTACTTTGTATGGACTTAGTGACGGTGAGGTTGAGGATCAGGTGAACGACCGCCTCTCCTTCAGTCGCTTCGTTGGTCTGGGCACGATTATGTTCGGCAAACATTATCTTTCGCAAACATAATTTTGCTCAGAATTAAAATTATTGGTGATTTTGTGTGTTTATAATTATTAAAATATTATCTTTGCAAAACATAATGTTTGGCAAACATAATTATTGATGATATGGAATTTATAGATAGAATAGAAGAAACTGCTGCGTTCAAGCGCACGCTGAGTCTTAGCCGGCCTGTGCTGATTGTGATCTATGGCAGGCGGCGTATTGGAAAGTCAGAACTCATCAAGCGTGTTCTGACCGAACAGGATGTATACCATCTGAGCGAAGAAGCACAGACGCAGCAGCAGATAGATTCCTTTGCCAAGACTGTTTCTTTTAAGTTTGACGGCTTTGACCGAGTATCCTACCACGACTGGGAAACAGTGCTCACCTCCGTCAATCTATATGTTGGGAAGAACACATCGGTGTGCTTAGACGAGTTTTCTTATCTCGTCAAGAGCGATCCTTCGCTGCCTTCCATCATTCAGCGATTGGTGGATAGCAAAAAACTGAAATACAACTTGATACTTTGTGGTTCCTCCCAACTAATGATGCACTCATTGGTACTCAATGAGAAGTCTCCCCTATATCAACGCTGTGCTTGGCAGCCAAAGCTGAAGCAACTGCGTTTGCCTTATATAAAAGAAGCCCTGCATTGTTCCGACCAGCAGGCTGTTGAGGAATATGCCGTTTGGGGTGGTGTGCCTCGCTATTGGGAACTCCGTGCCGACTTCGACAGTTTGGAAGAGGCGGTGCGCAATCTGCTGGTCAATAATTATGGCACGCTGTATGATGAGCCAACACGGTTGCTTCGTGACGAGCGTCGTGATACGGCCACATCTTTCTCACTGCTTACTACAGTGGGCAATGGAGTAAATCGTATTTCTGAGATAGCTGGTCGCATAGGACAGCCCACTACAAATCTCTCTCAGCCCATCAGCATACTTACCGATTTGGGCTATGTGGAGAAAGACATACCCTTTGGTGACAATCCAAAAAGTAGCAAGAAAGGACTGTATCGTCTTGGTGACAACTTTCTTTCCTTCTATTACAGGTTTATCAATCCCAACAAATATCTCATTGAACTCGACCGCCAGAATCTCGTAATGGATATTATCCGTAAAGACTTCAGCACATACGTTGGTCAGGTATGGGAAAAGATTTGTCGCGACTTCGTAACAGGCAATGAAATCGATGGCGTGGTCTATGGCATTGCCTCACGGTGGTGGGGCGGTATACCAAAGGAAGATGGCTGCAATGACTACGAACAGACAGAGTTCGACCTTGTGGCAGAGTCGCTCGACAAGAAGCACATCCTCGTGGCAGAATGTAAATGGCGGGGACGCGACGAGGCACAGTGCGTATATGAGCAATTAACAAGCCGTGCCAGACGCTTACCATTCGTAAAGAAGGGGCAAAAGGTACACCCGGTATTGTTTCTCAAAACAGAAACAAAGGCTGATGTTCCATGCTATTATCCCAAAGACATCATAGCGTCTATGCTTCAACAAGATGCCTCCAAGGACAAAGTATAATATTAACATTCTTTAGTCGGTAACTTTTGCAAAGTTATGGAAAAAGAAAGATCTTCATACAGACTATTCTCCTAACAATGATCTTTGATATGATTAAAGGCAGATTTCTTCTTCATGTGCTATAAAGCCAAATACCACTTTCGCCACCCCGTGCGGATTACAAGGGGGTGTGTCAAAATTGGCACACCCTCTTTTAACATATCACAAAGCCCGAAC
>URLI01000018.1 GCA_900548585.1 uncultured Prevotella sp.
AGTTGACATTCTCTGTATGCATCGCATCCATGGCCTCCCGCATTGATGCCATCTCTGAAGTCAATCTATTAAACACTTGCGATATGTCCGTAACTTGCTCATTCATAAGCACAAAGATACGAAATATATATGACATATGCAAGCAAATAACTATGTATTTTATTGATAATCAAAGATTTTTCGTATTTCGGATAACTGTATTCTGGGCGATAGTCAAGTTAGTGCTGAAACAGAATTTGTCATGAACAATATTGCTGAATAGTTACCGTAATGACCGATTTGGGTTAAACATTATTAAATTAACAGAAAACCCCAGACTTTTCCATGTCTGTATTTCTTTTATTGAGTAACTTTGCAACGCAACCGATTATTATTAATACTATGGGCATCGTCTGGTGCCATAATTAAACTGAAAAACAATAAAATGGCAAACGATTCAAAGAAGTTCAGAGTAGAATCTGATTTGTTGGGCGAACTGCAGGTCCCGGCCAATGCTTATTATGGCGTACAGACCCAACGGGCTATCAACAACTACAAAATCTCAAACAGCAAGATGATGGACTATCCAGAGTTCATCATAGCAATTGCATACGTTAAGAAGGCTGCCGCAATGGCCAACGCCGAACTGGGAGAACTCGACCCGAAGATCGCAGACGCGATATGCCGCGCGGCAGACGAGGTGATCGCAGGAAAGCACTGGGACAACTTCCCCGTTGACATGATGCAGGGCGGAGCAGGCACGTCGGTCAACATGAACGCCAACGAGGTGCTGGCAAACATCGCGCTCGGCATTATGGGACATGAGAAGGGCGACTACAAACACTGCTCGCCGAACGACCATGTCAACTGCGGGCAGTCAACAAACGACGCATACCCCACAGCAATACACTATGCCGTCATACGAATGAACAAAACACTCGTCAAAAGCCTGGAAAACCTCATAGCAGCGCTGCGCGCAAAGGCAGAGGAGTTCAAGGACGCGGTGAAGATGGGGCGCACACAACTTCAGGATGCAGTGCCCATGACATCGGGACAGGAGTTCAACGCATACGCCAACACGCTGCAGGAAGAGGTTGCCAACATAGAGTATAACGTGAACATGCTCAAAACAATAAACATGGGCGCGACCGCCATAGGCACCGGACTGAATGCCGTGCCGGGCTACGACGAACTCTGCACACGCCGGCTGAGCGAACTGACAGGCGAGAAGTTCGAGAAGGCCTTCGACATGATAGCAGCGACACCCGACACGGGAGCATTCGTAAGCTACTCTGCCGCACTGAAGCGACTGGCAGTGAAACTGTCAAAGATATGCAACGACCTGCGCCTGATGGCCTCGGGCCCGCGATGCGGCCTCAACGAGATCAACCTGCCGCCGATGGCGCCAGGGTCCTCAATCATGCCGGGCAAGGTGAACCCCGTGATACCAGAAGTGACAAACCAGGTGTGCTTCAAGGTTATCGGCAACGACACCACGGTATGCTTCGCCGCAGAGGCAGGACAACTGCAGCTCAACGTCATGGAGCCGGTGATAACGGAATGTATCTTCGAGAGCATGACATGGCTCGGCAAGGCAATGGACACGCTGCGCGAGAAGTGCATAAACGGCATCACGGTGAACGCAGAGCACAACCTCAAAATGGTGAAGAACTCCATCGGCATTGTCACCGCGCTGAACCCGTACATCGGCTACAAGAACAGCACCAAGATTGCCAAGGAAGCGCTCAAGACAGGCAAGAGCCTCGAGGAAGTGGCGCTCGAGAATGGCCTCCTGACCAAGGAGCAACTCGACGATATTCTCGACCCCAAGGCAATGCTCGAGTCCCACAACAAGATTGGCTGACAAAAGAAAACAAACAACAAAACAAGTGGGGCTGTGTCGGAATAGGCACAGCCCCACTCGCTTTCACAAACCAGGTGCCAGACGCCTGCGCTCCACCCCACCGCAGGCAGGCATAGCATCCGGGGCAGACAGCAACGAGGCGGAGGACGGCATACGCGCGGATACCGGCAATGCTTTTCCCATTTCATATTGGCTGCCATCCCGGGCTATAATGACCAGTTGGGGTAAAAAAAATGGCACATTGTTGTCCCCCTCGCCAAAAAACGCTATATTTGCAACCGTGAAAGGCGCGGCGCGGCAATGTGTGCCGGCAACGCTCCCTTCATTGGTCTGACATTCAAATCAAATCAGTAAAATGTACGATATAAACAAGGCAAGGGAGGACTTCCCTATTCTGAGCCGCGAGGTGTATGGCAAGCCGCTGGTATATTTAGACAATGCCGCCACGACGCAGAAGCCGCGCAAGGTGGTCGATGCAATGGTCGAGGAGTACTACAACGTCAATGCCAACGTCCACCGGGGCGTGCATTACCTCTCGCAGCAGGCAACCGACCTCCACGAGGCGGCGCGCGAGCGTGTGCGCCGGTTCATAAACGCCGGGGACACCGGGGAGGTGATATTCACGCGCGGCACCACCGAGAGCCTGAACTTAGTGGCGTCGTCGTTCGCAGAGCGGTTTATGAAAGAGGGCGACGAGGTCATCGTCTCAGCCATGGAACACCATTCCAACATCGTGCCGTGGCAACTGCAGGCCGAGAGGCGCGGTATACGCCTGCGCGTGATACCCATGACAGACGACGGGCGGCTTAGCATCGACGACTACGGGCGGCTCTTTTCCAGCCGCACCAAGATTGTCAGCGTGGCACATGTGAGCAACGTGCTCGGGACGGTGAACCCCGTGGGCGACATAATACGCATTGCCCACGAGCACGGCGTGCCAGTGATGATAGACGGTGCGCAGAGCGCGCCGCACTTCAAGGTTGACGTGCAGCAGCTCGGCTGCGACTTCTTCGCTTTCTCGGGACACAAGATGTACGGGCCCACGGGTGTCGGCGTGCTTTACGGCAAGGAGCGGTGGCTCGAGGAGATGCCGCCATACCAGGGCGGAGGGGAGATGATAGACCGCGTCACATTCGGGCATACCACCTTCGAGCGGCTGCCCTTCAAGTTCGAGGCCGGCACGCCGGACTACGTTGCCACACACGGCCTGGCATGTGCCATAGACTACATCGAGTCGCTCGGAATGGACAGCATTTCCGCCCACGAGCAGGAACTGACACGCTATGCCATGGAGCGGCTCTCCGCCATAGACGGAATGAAAATCTACGGCGTGCCACCCACCAGCGCGGCGGCGGAACACGATGCGGTAGTCTCGTTCAACCTCTTCAGCGGCGGCACGTCAGACCGGCAACTAATCCACCACCTCGATGTCGGCACCCTGCTCGACCGCCTCGGCATCGCCGTGCGCACCGGGCACCACTGCGCCCAGCCGCTCATGGACCGCCTCGGCATACTCGGGACGGTGCGCGCATCATTCGCCCTTTACAACACCTTTGAGGAGGTGGATGCCCTGGCGGATGGAATTGCACGCGTGGTGAAAATGTTCTGAAAGACGGGCGCGCATGGGAATTTCGGAGGTCAGGATGAAAAAACTTTCGGCATTAAATTTCCCCCTTTGCATTAAATTTATTATCTTTGCACCCATAAATTCTTTAACTTAAACTTTACTATGGCATATACACGTATCACGGCTGCGGAAGCCGCCGCACTTATCAAGAATGACGAGAACATAGGCATGAGCGGATTCACGCCGGCCGGCACAGCAAAGGCAGTAACACGGGAACTGGCCAAGAAGGCCGAGGCAGAACATGCCGCAGGCCGTCCCTTCAAGGTGGGCCTTTTCACAGGGGCATCGACCGGGCAGAGCACCGACGGCGTGATGACGCAGGCAAAGGCAATAAAATACCGCGCGCCATACACCACCAACGGAGACTTCCGCAAGAGCGTCAACGCCGGGGAGATTGCATACAACGACATACACCTCTCGCAAATGGCGCAGGAACTGCGCTACGGCTTCCTCGGAGACGTAGACTGGGCGATAATCGAAGTGTGCGACATCGAGGAGGTGGGAGACAAGATACGCTGCTACCTGACCGCCGCAGGAGGCATCGCGCCGACAGTGGTAAGGCTCGCAAAGAAAGGCGTGATACTCGAGCTGAACAGCTTCCACAGCCCCAACGCGAAATACATCCACGACGTGTATGAGCCGCTCGACCCGCCATACCGCAAGCCAATCCCAATAGAGCATGTGGGCGACCGCATCGGGAAACCATACATAGAGTTCGATGCAAGCCGGCTGACTGGTGTCGTTGAGTGTAACCTGCCGGACGAGGCACGCGCATTCAAGGACAGCGACCCGATAACGGACAAGATCGGATACAACGTGGCCGAGTTCCTCGTCGCAGACATGCACCGTGGAATCATACCTGAGACGTTCCTGCCGCTGCAGAGCGGGGTCGGCTCGACGGCAAACGCAATACTCGGGGCACTGGGACAGAACAAGCACGTGCCAGACTTCGACGTATATACAGAGGTGATACAGGACGCCGTGGTCGACATGCTGCTCAACGGGCGCGTGAAGAACGCATCGTCATGTTCGCTGACAGTATCCAACGAATGCCTAAAGCAGATCTACAGCAACATGGACTACTGCCGCAAGCACCTCACGCTGCGCCAGAGCGAGATTTCAAACTCGCCCGAGGTGATACGCCGGCTCGGGGTGATCGCCATAAACACCGCGATAGAGGTGGACTTATACGGAAACGCAAACTCCACCCACATCAGCGGAACGAGAATGATGAACGGCATCGGAGGCTCGGGCGACTTCGAGCGCAACGCCTTCCTCAGTATCTTCACATGCGCATCGACGGCAAAGGGTGGGGTTATTTCATCGATAGTGCCATTCTGCTCGCACCTCGACCACAGCGAGCACGACGTGAACATCATTGCCACAGAGCAGGGCATCGCGGACCTGCGCGGGAAGAGCCCTTACGAGCGCGCACAGACAATCATCGAGAACTGCGCACACCCGGACTACAAGCAACTGCTATGGGACTACCTCAAGATTGCAAAGATGGGACAGACACGCCACAACCTCACCGCCGCGTTCGCAATGCACGACACGCTGGCACGCAAGGGCGACATGCGCCTCACCGACTTCGCCGAGTATGTGAAATAATATAGGGCGACGAAACAGGAACATATTTCCCGGACAGCAACGGGAAAGTATAAATAAAAATCATGCCCAAACCACGACACCGTGGTTTGGGCATGATTTCATTACGCACAATTTTGCAAGCCACTGCCAGGCAACCACGGCTTACAAGACGGCAATAACTTCATTACATGGAGCAAAGCGCCGGCACGGCACGGAAAAAAGTCTCCCCGGGCGATTCTCATCGTCCGGGGAGCCGTTATCAATTAAATCATTACTTTAAATAATTTATCAGCTGTAATTCAACAGCCTGTCACATATATATATTTTTAAGTAGATGTATTCCATGAAGGCTCATGGTTGGTGCCCGCCGGCACCTTCGCCCTCATCTTCTTCTTTTGTCCTTTGGATACATGTTGTTCCTTTTCATCTTGATGTCGCCATATTTCGCCCACATGCCCAATGACGTCAGCTTGTTTTCGTTTGCATACCTCCACGCACAACTTTCGTATGCCACCATCGGACCCTTGAACGTTCCCTCATAGTGCATCACCTTGTTCAGGTTGTAGCGGTAGGTTGCAGGGCCGGCGAGTCCCTGCTCATCGTCCCGCGCGTTGTAGTACGGCACGCGGTAGTATGTGATGTTCAGGAACGGGAAGCGGTATATCTTCCCATTGGCGTCGCGCCCGAAGTTGTCAACAATGTCGTTGGGGCTGGCAATCGATATGTTGGTGCCGTTGCGCGTGATGAAGAAGGCATTGCAGAAAGAGTTGTTCGGCACTTCCCTGCAAATGGTGGGCACCGGCGCGAACTCATTAAGCAGGTTGGCGTTCTCCCCGAGAAGTGCTATCTGGTATATCCTGCCCTTGTAGCCATCGAATGTCCTGCTGGCAAGCCACTCGGTATATCCCGTCACCAGCAGTGACGCGCCGCTGGGCAGTATTCTCTTTTCCCTGTCGTTATACAGGAACTTTGCCCCGTTCTTCTCGAGGTTGCCCAGGTCAATCACTCCGGACGGTGTCTCCGGCGAGCCATAAACTGAGCGCACGAGGTAGTAGCCACGGAGGTCTATGTCGTGGTCAGTGGCATTGGTTATCTGGAGTATGCTGCGGTTAACGCTCCTTTTCAGGTTGCTATGGTAAGCCGATATCACCAAGTCGTGGGCAAGCAGGGGATTTATCTCGTCCTTTTTCTCAAAAAGACAGAAAAAATACGAACCGTTGTTCTCGAAATTAAAACATTTCCCCCCGGTGTCTCTCGTCACATAGCGTGCTGCCTCGTGCTCTGTGCCTCCGATGCCGACGCTGACGGTGGTTGGTTGCTTCGACTTGTGGTCAAGTATTGGCGAGAACCACATGAGCAGCGGCTGCGCCTCCTCGCCGGCCCTCACCTCAAAGTTCTTTACCTTGAACCTGATGTTGTCAGTCTGCAACGGGTCTGGGGTCCACTTGGCGTCTCCACCCTCCGAGTTCAACAGGTCGAGTGTGCCAGTCGTGGAAACGACATCAGAATTCACCACGAAATGGTTTGGACGGGCATTCTCGTTGATTTTCACCCGTGCGACAATCCAGCTGCCAAACGACTTGAAGTGCAGGAATATGTCGCCACTCTCCCCAATGCGCGTGAGAGGAACATAGAACGGCAGGTTATACTCGTTTGAAGCAGCATCCACCTCGTCTGCCATTTCTATCCTTATCTGGCCATCCGCCGTCAGACCCGTAGCCCATGCGCCATTATTCACTCCCGGCTGCTTGCCCATGGCCGCACCGATATATAGGTCTCCGCTTCTTCGGTTGAACCCTGCGGGGATTTTCTGTAAGAACGAGACTTTGTTGTTTTCCTTGATTAACACTTCTGACTTGACAATCTTTTGCTTATCCCTTTGTTTGAAGCACATATAGACTGGGACTCTCTCTCCCTTTTTCCAGCAAAACTTGATATAGTTGATCAGTTTGTCATATTGCAGCTCGGTCCTCGTCCCTGGTGATTCCTGAAACATCCCGTCCACTTCGTCGGGATCGAAAGTCCCGATGCCGGAAATCACATCATCAGACAGTTCCGCCGCATCTCCCTGCGCGTCACATGGCACGTCGCTTTCCGAGCAACCAGCCAGGAAGCAAAGTACGCCGAAAAGCGTAAATTTCAAAAACAGTTTTTTCATATTCGTATTTGTTTTAGTATGATTAGTATAAATATCTTGAAAATCAGGCTGGTAAAAATCCATCACTCACCAACATCTTCCTCATCCTCATAAGACTCCCATTCATCGAATTCATCCTGTTTGGAATGAAAGCCGCCCCCATGCCCTGTTCCAGGACCAAGATCGCCACCAGTATTAGACCCTGCCAACAACGCATTTGTCATGCCGACAAAAACGACTCCCACTGCAGGAACAACATACATCTTTTTCATAATCTATCTCTTAATAAATGATTTGTTTTAGTAAATTAATTTTTCCCATCTTCATCAGGTATCAGCCTTGGAGACCAGTCACATGGACATCGCCTCAGTTTCCTTAACAAGTCCCGCACACAACCGTTTTCATGAGGTTTTTGCAAATGTCGCTGCGCATGTCTGCGTTGCGCCGTGCTGGCCACTTGTCTTTTCTACGGGTGCAAAGGTAAGCATCTTCACAATCACCGCCCAAAACAAAAAATTCCAAAAAGTTATCATTTTGTTTCAATCTGAATGTCGCCATTTACATTATGGCGGGAAATGCCGCTATATGGCAAACGGAACATTCCTTGCCAACATTTCCACGGCATAAGGAAAAAAGGTGGCTGACAACCAACATGACACAAAATTCTTGTTAATAATTGTAAATTACCCCCCCCTGTATTAAATATTTGTTAACACATGGTCAATGTTAGATGTTTTTTACTAAATTTGCGAACACCGATTTATAAAAAAACTACTATGCAAGTATATTATCTCAACAAGCACACAATGTGCGAGCATTATCAATGCAACAGTCCGGTAGGCTTCAGGGTGGTGACAGAAAAGAAAGGGGCAACCGCACGCACCGTATCTTCACGGTCGGCGATGCTGTTCCTGGTGAAAGGCTCCCTGCACGTGGAGGGAGAGAAATTCCCCGCCTTCACAGTGCGCAGGAACCAGATATTCCCCATGCCTGCCGGCATAGAGAACACCATTCAAGTACTGGAGGACAGCAAGGTGCTGGTGCTGTATTTCATGGACAGCAAGTTCCGCTTCTGCCACAACATCCTAAGCGACGAGATGATCAAATCGGCACCCAAGCGCAAGGACTGGCTGTTCCCCATAGACATGACAAGGGCAATGAGGGTGTTCGCCTATCAGACAACCGAGTATATCATGGACGGGCTGCTCTGCTGCGACATACAGCTCATAAAGCAGCGCGAGTTCACCGCCATCATGCAGGCATACTATCCCACGGATGTCCTTGCAACGTTCCTGGCACCGCTGTTCCACGTCAACCTGTCGTTCCAGGAAACAATCGTGAACATGGCAAAAACCTACCCGTCAATAGACGAGATGGCGGACAAGGTGTGCATGAGCCGGTCGACGTTCATACGCAACTTCACACAGTGTTTCGGCGAGACGCCAAAGGCATGGATAAACAAGGTGAAGGCAGAGGCACTGTTCAAGGCCCTGCGCACCACCAACGACAGCATGGAGGAAATCGCGAGGCAGTTCAGGTTCTCATCAGTACAGCGGCTGTCAACGTTCTGCAAGGAAACCATCGGAGGCACGCCGATCGAGATAAGGAACGGGGAAATCACACCCGAGCAGGTAAAGTGACGGCTGCGGGCAAGACGGGACACCACGGACAGGAAACAAACATTTTCGCTAAAACAACAAGAAAAGATAATAAATAATGTGAAACGGGTGCATTTGACGTTATTATGATGTAACTTTGCAGCCATATATGAAAATCCGCCGGCAGGACATCACATTATTATATACATGAACACACACAGACTATCACACGTCTTCGGGGTGGCAGCGTTGGCTCTGTCGCTCCTTGCCTCCGCCGCCGCAACGGCACAGGAGGGGAAAGACCACAACTTCAAGGTTGCCAAGAACATCGAGGTATTCAACGCCATATACCGCAACCTCGACATGATGTACGTTGACTCGCTGGACGCAGACGAGGTCATTGGCAACGGCATCAACGCAATGCTGCGCTCGCTCGACCCGTACACCGTGTATTACCCGGAATCGGAGGTGAAGAGCCTGAAGATGATGCTCACCGGGAAATACGCCGGCATAGGCGCGCTGATACGCTACAACGCACGGCTCAAGCGCGTGGTCATCGACGAGCCATACGCCAACACGCCGGCAGCGGAGGCCGGACTGAAGAAGGGAGACGTCATACTGAGCATAGACGACTCGGTGACGACCGACAAGGACGTGGCATACGTCAGCAGCCACCTGCGCGGCGACCCCGGCACAACGTTCGCGCTGAAGATAATGCGCCCCGCCACCGGCAAGACAATGACGAAAAAGATAACGCGACGCGCGATACAGATGCCGGCGATACCATACTACGGGGTTGTCGATGGCAACATCGGATACATCAACCTGAACAGCTTCACCGAGGACTGCTCGAAAGACATGCGCAGGGCGTTCGTTGACCTGCGCGGACAGGGTATCGTCAGCCTGATGATAGACCTGAGAGGCAACGGAGGCGGGTCGCTCGACGAGGCGGTGAACATCGTGAACATGTTCGTGCCGAAGGACATAACGCTGGTGACGACAAAAGGAAAACTGACAAGGGCAAACCGGGAATACCGGACGACAAAAGAGCCGATAGACACCGGCATGCCGATAGTGATCCTGGTGAACGGCGAGACGGCATCGTCAAGCGAGATAACCGCCGGGGCGATGCAGGACCTCGACCGGGCAGTGGTGCTCGGCACGCGCACCTACGGCAAGGGACTGGTGCAGACACCACTCGACCTGCCATACAACGGCAACCTGAAAATAACGACAAGCAAGTATTTCATACCCAGCGGACGCTGCATACAGGCGATAAACTACAAGCACTCACGCGGAGGATACACCGAGCATATACCAGACTCGCTGACCAAGGTGTTCCACACCTCGGGAGGAAGGGAGGTGCGCGACGGCGGAGGCATCAAGCCCGACGTGGAAATAACGCCGGACTCGCTGCCAAACATCGCATTCTACCTCGGCGCGACGGGGCGAGACACCACGGAGGTGATGTTCGACTACGAGCTCGACTACATCGCCGCACACCCGGCCATAGCACCGCCGGGAGAGTTCTGCCTCACCGACGGGGACTACGAGGAGTTCAAGCGGCGCGTCATGGCGAGCGGCTTCTCATACGACCCGGAGACGGAGAAGGCTCTCGAGTCGCTGAAGAAACTGGCACGCTTCGAGGGCTACTACGACGGCGCGAAGGAAGAGTTCGAGGCTCTCGCCGCGAAACTGAAGCACGACATCGGGCGCGACCTCGACCGAAACAAGGAGGTGCTGAAGAACATGATATGCGCAGACATCGTGGCGGCATATTATTTCCAGGCCGGCGCGATAGAGAATGCCATCAGGACCGACAAGCAGATAAAGGAGGCGCTGGCACTGCTGCGTGACACAGAGCGATACGCCAAGATACTCGGAAAGAGCCCGCGCAAGCAACTATGACTCGTCCCCGCCGGACGCATCTTCCGCGCCAGACGCTGACTTAGGCAGCAGCAGGTTGAGCAGCACGCCGACGATTGCCGACAGGCCGATGCCTGACAGCGCAAAGTCGCCTGCGGACAGCACCGCGCCCCCGATGCCAGTGGTAAGGGTTATGGAGATGATTATGACGTTGCGCGTCTCGTTCATGTCAACCTTGTGCTGCACGAGGTTGTTGACGCCAACGCTCGCTATGGTGCCGAACAGCAGCAGCATGATGCCGCCCAGCACGGCCTGCGGAATGGACTGCAGCAGCGCGCTCAGCTTGCCAATCACGGAGAATACCAACGCCGTGGCGGCAGATATGCGGATCACCGCCGGACTGGTTACCTTGGTTATCGACATCGCGCCAGTCACCTCAGAGTATGTGGTTTCCGGCGGCCCGCCGAGAAACGCCGAGGCGAGACATGCCAGACCGTCGCCCAGCATGGTGCGGTGCAGACCCGGCTCCCTGACGAAGTCTTTCCCCGCAACGGCGCTCACCACATAGACATCACCGATATGCTCGATGACCGGAGCCACGGCCACGGGCATCATATACAGGAACGGCGCCCACTGGAAATGGGTTATCGTGGAGAGGGAAACAGGATTGGTAAGCCACGGCGCAGCCACGACAGGCGCGAAGTCAACCTCGCCGGCAATCACCGCAGCGACGTAGCCGGTGACGATGCCGCATATCACGGGGACAAGCTTCAGCAGCCCCCTGGCAAAGGTGAGAACGAGTATGGCCGCAAGCAATGAGACGAAGGCGAGCAGCCAGTTGGTCTTTGCCATGCCAACCGCGCTGCCCGAGAGCGAGAGGCCGATGAGGATAATCACCGGGCCGATGACCACCGGAGGGAATACGCGGTTGAGGAAATGCCTGCCCTGCCACCGCACCAGCGCGCTCATAAGGAAATAGACCAGCGACACACTCGTCAGCCCGGCCAGCGTGCCGGGCAGCCCCCACTGCCCGGTGGCGGCGATGATGGGCGCGATGAAGGCAAAAGAGCTGCCGAGGAATATCGGCACCTTGCCCTTGGTTACGAAATGGAAGATGAACGTGCCAAGCCCTGCCGTGAAAAGGGCGGTGGAGGGATTGATGCCGACGAGCAAAGGCACGAGGACCGTGGCGCCGAACGCAACGAAAAGGAACTGCACCCCGACAATGGTCTTCTTGGTGCCCGAGAGTGTTTCTGTTCTCATCTGTTGTTAAAAGATTATGTTTTAAGGCGGCGCAAAATTACAAAGAAAAAGTCGAAACACCAACACTCACGCCGCATGTTTATTGCACTTCGTTTTGGAACTTGCCCCCTTTCCACCGCCACCGCACACACGGACGCGGAGAGCCGTTTTAAAAACCCAAACCAGTCATTACAACACAGATTTTCATATTTCATCCTGGCAACCTGTTCTGTATCTAATGACCAGTTTGGGTTAAAATCACTCAGGCAATCACTTGTTGCCCGGGAAACTTATGTAGCCCTTCAGGGCTTCCACATAATCCTCGAAGGCACGCAGCCCTTTCCGGGATATGCGGCAGGTGGTCTTGGGACGTTTGCCCTCGAAACCTTTCTCCACATCGATGTAGCCTGCCTGTTGCAACTTGTCTATCTGCACGCTGAGGTTTCCTGCCGTTGCGCCCGTCTGCTCGCGGAGGAAAGTGAAGTCGGCCTCCTCCACGTTTATCAGGACAGACATCAGCGCAAGCCTCAGCTCGCTGTGCAGCAGCGGGTCCAGTTTGTCAAACATAGGCTCACTCCCCCCTTTCCCTTTGTCTCATGACTATCGCGGGGACTATCAGCACAAGCACCGACACCGCTGCCAACACTATCATCTCCGACGGACCGAAAAACACCAACGACAGCACGCTGCCGACACCACCGGCAAGGCAACTACAAACCACTGCCAGCTTGTTGTGCAACATGCGGCCCGTTATCATGCCTGCCACGCCCATCGAGAAGACTATGATACAGGTCAACGGGTCATACACAACCGTTGCAGCACCTGGGCTTGAGGCTTTCAGCAGGCATGAGTTGTCCGGCGAGGGTAAAAGGTATAACAGTCCGACGGTTAGGCCCATCGCTCCCAGCACATATCCGAATGACGACCACACATAGGTGATGTTCTTGTTCAGGAAACTGACAGGCCGGCGTGGCCCACTCCTGCGCATCTTTAAGTCTATCAGGGCAACGACGCCCATCAATGCCCAAATCATGTTGGATGCCGGCCCCACATCGTAGTGCATCCAAATATGGCCATTGGCAAGGGCGACGACACACACAGACACTCCCCACAGCAACATGTATTTCCAACTCCCGCGCTCGATGTCGCGGCGCGACTGCTCGATACTGCGCTCGATGATTTCCAGGCTGCGCTCGGCAGACAGATTTTTCAGATCTTCCATAATATTCATTCCTTTAATGGTTACACACTGTTTTTTAATTGTTACATTCTGTTTGATTTGTGATCACGGCGCAAAGATAAATAAGTTTATAATATAAACCAAATAATTTCGTAAACGATTTGGCTCTACAAGGCCATTTTTAACATTTTACTTTATTTTATTAACAATTCATACGGAATTTCTACTGCGCAGCCAATTAATATCACCTGACATGCCAAGCCACAACGCCTCCACCCTCCCTGTGTGCCAGTTCGCAATCGACCGTTCAGCAATAACGGCGAATTTGGAACGTAAATACGGCGAATTTGGAACGTAAATACGGCGAGATTGCAATACAAATTCGGCGAGATTGCATTTCGGTTAGCCATAAACAAGGTTCTAATTTGTCATCAATGTCAAGTCTTTGGATAGCATCGCATGGACTTATGGATGTCTTGCATGGTTTTACGCTCTGTAAATCCCTACAAGACATCATAACATTATGACAAAGAATAAATTGGCGGACTTACAGGACGCAAGTCCTTACATTTTGCCTTCAATTCACCGACAAATACACATGGTTCACGACTTGTTGCATGTAAAGGTATTGACTGCGAATGTCCTTGTGTCATTTCACACAAAGCAAAGGCTTGCCATTTACTTTATGCACAACATACATTATATATAAGAGTATGCCGAACGTACTGGTTTCTCATCGCTCCAGGTAGGAGTCCTTGAAGCCGAGGAAATACAGCACGCCGTCAAGTCCTATGGTGTTGATGCTCTGCTCGGCGTTTGCCACAACCCTTGGCTTGGCGTGGAATGCGATGCCGAGCCCAGACTCGGTGAGCATCGGCAGGTCGTTGGCGCCGTCGCCCACGGCTATCGTCTGTGCTATGTTCACCTTCTCCACCTGTGCGATGAGGCGTAGCAGCTCGCGCTTGCGATGCCCGTCAACGATGTCGCCGAGATACCGCCCCGTGAGTTTGCCGTCCTCGCCTATTTCCAGTTCGTTGGCATACATGTAGTCCACTCCCCATCGTTTCTGCAAGTATTCCCCGAAGTATGTGAACCCACCGCTGAGAATTGCTATCTTATATCCGTATTGCTTCAGCACCCGCATCAGCCTGTCGGCGCCCTCTGTTATAGGCATTTTCTCTGCAATGTCCTTCATCACTTTCACGTCGAGGCCTTTCAGCAGCGCCACGCGCTCGGTGAAGCTCTCCTTGAAGTCTATCTCGCCCCTCATGGCGCGTGCCGTGATGGCCTTCACCTCGTCGCCGACACCCGCGCGCATTGCCAGCTCGTCGATGCACTCGGTCTGTATCAGCGTGGAGTCCATGTCGAAGCATATCAACCGCCGCATACGCCGGAACATGGTGTCCTGCTGGAACGAGAAGTCCATGTCCATCGTGCTGGACAGCTCCATGAGTTTCGCCTGCATGGCGTTCCTGTCCTTCGCATTCCCGCGCAGCGAGAACTCTATGCACGCTCGTGCGTCCTTTCGCGGGTTGCGTATCGACGGGCGGCCGGTCAGGCGGCGTATATAGTCGATGTTGAAGCCCTGTAGGGATATAAGTTTCGTCGCAGCCTCTATCTTGCGCGCCTCGAGCCGTTTCCCCAGTATGGTAAGCACGAAGCGGTTCTTGCCCTGGCGGTTCACCCAGCTCTCATAATCATCATCGTTGATGGGCGAGAAGCCGATGTTAACGCCGAGCTCGGTGGCCTTGAACAGCAGTTCCTTCATCACGTTGCCGGAGTTCTTCTCGTCTATGCGGAACATCACTCCGAGCGACAGGGAGTTGTGGATGTCAGCCTGGCCGATGTCGAGTACTGTTGCGTCGTATTTCGCCAGTATGCTCATCACCGATGTCGTCAGTCCCGGCAGGTCATGGCCAGTTATGTTGGCAATAATCTGTTCCTTGCGTCTTGATTCTTTCATCTTTATCTGTTTTAGAGGTTGCTTCTGCACTGCAAAGGTATTGAAAAATGCGTACATGCCGACATGTATATGCCGTTGTTAACAATTTTTTATTGTATGCCGCCTCATTTTGTTTATAGGAAAGTATATCTTTGCACCTATATGATTAATCAGGCAACAATGGACTTCGCGCTGCGCCACCGCTGCGAATCCCCCGTGAAACTTGCCCTCGGTGCAAGGCCCGCCCCCGGCGTTGACCTCGCCGCAGCCCTGCGGCAGGTTGCAGGCTGGCAGGCAGCGCGCCGGAAACTGCCCTCGTGGGCTGCCACGGATGGCATCGTCTATCCCCCTCACCTTGCCATGGAGCAGTGTTCGTCGGAGCATACTGCAAGATACAAGGCTGAGGTGGCGGCGCGTTTGCTTGGCGATGCCGCCGCAAACGGCGTGATGTATGACCTCACGGGCGGCTTAGGCGCTGACTTCTCATTCCTCTCCCGGTTGTTCGGCAGGGCTGTTTATGTTGAGCGGCAGGAGGAATTGGCAGAAGTTGCGCGGCATAACTTTGCCGTTCTCGGAATAAAGAATGCCGAGGTGCGTTGCTCCACGGCAGCAGAAACGCTCCATTCCATCGGTCATGCCACGATGATTTACCTCGACCCGGCACGCCGCGACACCCACGGCGGACGCACCTTCGCACTCGCCGATTGCACCCCTGACGTGCTGGCGATG
The DNA here is from genome assembly GCA_900548585.1 of uncultured Prevotella sp. Lineage (GTDB taxonomy): Bacteria > Bacteroidota > Bacteroidia > Bacteroidales > Bacteroidaceae > Prevotella. The sequence continues at coordinate 15,755 of URLI01000018.1, forward strand.
ATGGGCGAGCTGCGCGGAAAGGCCGACCTGCTGATGCTTAAACTGTCGCCGATGCTCGACTGGCACGAGGTGGCACGGCAGCTGGGCGGCATCAGCGAGCTTCACATCGTGTCGGTGCGCAACGAGTGCAAGGAAATCGTAGCAGCATTGCTGTCGCCCGCATCCGCAGGCATGAGTGGCGATGAAATCGGCGAAAACAATGCCACGGCAGTCCACTGTGTCAACGATGGAAGCGAGTTTGTGTTCATTGCGGCAGATGCAAGTCAGCGTGACGCCAGGCAGGGCTGCGCCGTCGTGGCGGAAATCGCTGCCGGCGATTTCCTTTATGTCCCCAACGCGTCTGTTATGAAAGCGGGCTGCTTCGGTGAGATAGCGTCGCGCTATGGCATGACACAGGTCTCTGCCAACAGCCATCTGTTCGTTTCGCCCCATTTCACCGGCAATTTCCCGGGGAGGGTGTTCCTTATCAACGCCATTTCGTCAATGAACAGACGCGAGTTGCGCAAGGCTCTCGGCGGCATCAGCTGTGCCAATGTTGCCGTCCGCAATTTTCCGTTGACTGCCGAACGGCTGCGGCGCAGGCTCGGGCTGTCGGATGGCGGCGATGACTATCTCTTCGCTACGACGGACTGCGATGGTCGGCACATTGTCCTGCTGTGCCGCAAGGCGACACCGCCCGACGGCGGCGCCGCTGGCACATAGCCTCTCTGCGGTGCTGCCGCCGGGCGGCGGTTTTCATTTAGATGCCCGGGGTTATTTGTTTTTTTTCGGCCTGCGGCGCGCCCATCCCTCATCCTCGAAGTCCGGGTTGAGGAATTTCATCCACTCTTCCTTTGTGAACCTGGTCTGTTTCTCGCGTTTGGGCTGTCTGTCATCGCGCCTCCCGTTGGATCTGAAGTCACGTTTCTTGCCGTGCGGCTCAAACTGCCTCCGCGATGGAGAGCCCTGCCTGCCAGGCTCGTCGCCGCTGTTGCAGCGCACCTCGCGCCCCTTGTAGTTGACACCCGTAAGTCCGCTCATCACCTTCTCGGCGTCGTTGTTGCCAACCTCGATGAACGAGAACGTGTTCTGCAGGTCGATATGCCCCACGGCAACATGCCCCTTGACGTATCGGTTGATGAACTGCATCACCTCGCCAGGGTAGAAGCCGTCTTTCTTGCCGAGGTTGATGAACAGCCGGCTGTATCCCTCCTCGGTCTGCCTGCGTCCTCCGCGCCCGCGCTCCTTGCGTTCCCTGCGCTCCTCGTCGCGGCTCTTCTTGCCCGTCTCTATGCGCACCTCCGGGGCGTTGGCATAGTAGTCGAGGAACTTTCCGAACTCCACGCTGACGATTTTCTTTATCAGTTCGTCCTTGTCAACGAACTCGAAATACCTGCTGATGTCCTGCATGAACGGTGCTATCTGCTCCTCGTCAACGTCAGTCTTCACGATCTGGTCCATCACCTTGTACAGTTGTTTCTTGCAGATTTCCTCCGGCGACGGCATCTCTCCCACCTGGAAATTCTTGCCGAGGTGGCGTTCCACCTGCTTTATCTTTCCCTTCTCGCGTGTGTGGACAATGGCGATGCTCGTTCCCTTCTTCCCGGCGCGCCCCGTTCTTCCCGAGCGGTGGATGTAGTTCTCTATGTCGTCCGGCATACCATAGTTTATGACGTGCGTCAGGTCATCGACGTCGAGCCCCCGCGCCGCCACGTCGGTTGCGACGAGGAGTTGCGTCAGGTGCTGCCTGAATTTCTGCATCGTGAGGTCTCTCTGCTGCTGCGAGAGGTCTCCGTGCAGCGACTCGGCGTTGTATCCGTCCTTTATCAGTTTGTCGGCAATGTCCTGCGTCTCCACCTTCGTCCGGCAGAATATTATCGCGTAGATGCGCGGGTGGAAGTCGACGATGCGTTTCAGCGCGAGGTATTTGTCCTTCGCGCTCACCATGTAGTAAATGTGGTTTACGTTCTCCGCCCCCTCGTTGCGGCTTCCCACTACGATTTCCTTCGGGTCGTGAAGGTATGTTCGTGCTATTTTCTCTATCTCCTTGCTCATCGTCGCGGAGAACAGCAGCGTGTTTCGCTCCTCCGGCACTCCGGCGAGAATGGTGTTCAGGTCTTCCGAGAAGCCCATGTTGAGCATCTCGTCGGCCTCGTCGAGCACCACGTTGCTCACTGCCCCGAGCTTGGCCACGCCCCTGTTCATGAGGTCGATGAGCCTTCCGGGTGTCGCCACGATGATGTGCACCCCTTTCTTGAGTGCCCTTATCTGCGTCTCGATGCTTGCGCCGCCATATACGGGAATGACGTGTATGCCCGGCACATACTTCGAGTAGTCCTTCAGGTCGTCTGCTATCTGCAGGCACAGCTCGCGCGTCGGCGAGAGCACTATTGCCTGTGTCTGCGGTATGCGTGTGTCAATGCGTTGGAGCAGCGGAATGCCGAACGCGGCGGTCTTTCCCGTACCGGTCTGCGCGAGGGCAATCACGTCGTTTCTTGTTCCCAGGAGATAGGGGATCACTTCTTCCTGGACGGGCATCGGATTTTCGAAACCCATCTCTTCGATGGCGCGGCGAATCTCTTCGCTGACGCCTAATTCTTCAAATGTCTTCATTTATAAATGTTACGTAATAATTGGAAGTTTAGGAGTAAAGAACTGCAACAGTAAAGACACCGCAATACCGTGTCACCGGTGGGGAAACCCTCCCCGTCAATGCCAAAATTGCCTAAACTTCTGCTCTTCTTAAATCCTGAACATGTAATTAGTGGGTGCAAAGTTACTTGTTTTTTTATAATTATGGTGCTGTTATACAATTATTTTGTATTTTTGCATCATATTTTTAACGATTATGAACATAGGAGTATTCTGCAGCGCGAACGACAACATCGACAAAGCATATTTCGACAAGGCGCGCGAACTCGGCGAGTGGATGGGGCGCAACGGCCATACGCTCGTGTTCGGCGGCTGCGACATGGGACTGATGGAACACGTTGCCCGCGCCTGCCACGATGCCGGCGGGCGCACCATCGGTGTGGTGCCGTCGATAATTGAGGAACACGGGCATGTCAGCAATTATGCGGATGTGCAGATTCCCTGCGACAACCTGAGCGACCGCAAGGAAATACTCACGGCCTACAGCGATGTTGCCGTTGCCCTGCCCGGAGGCATAGGCACGCTCGACGAGCTGTTCACCGTTGCCGCCTCCGCAACGATAGGCTATCACGGCAAGCGCGTCGTGCTTTACAACATCAACGGCTTCTGGGACAGCCTAATCGCCTGTCTCGACGACTTGCAGGCGAGGGGCATGATACGCGGCGACTACCACAAATACATAAAGGTGGCCGACAGCCTCGAGGGAGTGATAAATTGCTTGTAATCCTAAGGGGAAAGTTTACAAAGAAATTGCACTTATATCTTGAATGTTTATAAACGTGCATTGTCTTGTGTGTTCTCTGCACAGTGATGCACATCCCCTACAGGTAGAATATGGCCTCGTTGCCCATGTTGAACAGCAGGTCGAGTACGCTCAGGTTGGGTATGAACCCACGCGCTGCGCCGTGCACCTGATAGTATCTCCGAGGCACGAAGCCGTCGTCCGTCACCGGGTGCTTCGGCCGTATGACATCGCGGAAGTCGTTCTCCGCCTCCGCCGTGTAGGCCGTTGTCAGCTCCACCTGCGGGCGCACGTCGAGCAACTGGCACAGCAAGCGTGTCATCTCCATGTTGAAGTCAAGCAGGAAATCATATTTCCTGACGTACATCGGGTGCAGGTCGTCGGCATAGTAGTCGAAGAACGGGCTGTCGCCGTATGCCGTTGCCAGCGCGTTCCAGTGCAGCCGTCGCCAGTTGCCGTGGTCGCTCACGCGCACGTCGCGCATCAGGCACTTTCCGCCGGCGGTATTCTCCACCGGTATGGTGAGAGCCTGCGTGCCGTTTGCCGTTGCGATCACGCAGCGGTTGCGGTAAGTCTGTTTCCGGAAATTGTCATGTTGCTCTATCAGCACCCTGTCGTAGCGGTTGAGTTTCTGGAACCACTGCACCGGAGCGCAGTATGCCGATGATAGCAAGGCCGTTGTCATCTTATTGCGAGTGATATTTTGAATGCCTTTCCGATGATGTCGTCGCGGTGCAGCAGAGCCCTTTCCTTGCCCTGGCTCACCATGAACACCGCCCTGCGGCTGCATCCGCACTTCTGGCATCCGCACCGCTCTGGCAGTATATACAGGCTGCCGTCTATTGCCACCGTGTCGCCCGGAACGTCCTCAACGATGCCGATGCGTGGCCTGTTCCTGCCGAACGCCACCATGTCTCCCCGTGAGAAACGCCCGCACGGCAGCCTGTTGACCACCACGCGGTCGTTCTTTTTCAGCGCTGGGCAAAGGTTGTTGTCAGACACCCTGTAAACGGTGAACGCGTATGCCCTCACGACGAGCATGACAAGTACTGCCGTCGCTGTTGCAAGTATGAACTTCATGGCATTGCGCATGTTTCTCCTTTTCCTTTGTCAGTCCATTCCCTCCGGGCCGTGTTCAGTCTGACGCTACATTATTTATATTGCCTTCGGCGGCAAGCCGTTGCGTCCTCACTTGATGTTGTCGACCATCCTGAACAGCCTGCCCCATCTTATTCCCGACAGTCCGCTGCGGTCCGGGTCGCTGCTCCACCAGATGAAGATGGGCTTCCCCACGATGTGGTCCTCCGGCACGAAGCCCCAGTATCTCGAGTCGGCGGAGTTGTGCCTGTTGTCGCCCATCATCCAGTAGTAGTCCATCTTGAAGGTGTATTCCCTCGCCTCCTTGCCGTTGATGTAAATTTTTCCTCCGCGCACGTCGAGTTCGTTGCCCTCATATACTTTTATGGGGCGCTCGTAGATGGCGATGTTCCTCATGTTCAGTTTTATGCTCTTGCCCTTCTGCGGGATCCATATTGGGCCGTAGTTGTCCCTCGTCCATCCATAGTTCCCGTTCAGGGGGTAGAGGTCGCCGGTCACCGCCTCGGTGTTGAGCGTCACGTCGCGCACCAGTTCCCTGTGCTTTCTCAGTTCCCCGGCGGCCTTTCCCGTCAGCGGCATGTAGCCGTTCTGGTTGAGGCACGTCAGGTCCTCCATGCTGATTCCCAGTTCCTTCATCAGTTCGTCGGGGAAGTCGGCCACCTTCTTCATCCTGTATGTATACTGCACGTTGTCCGGCTCCTTGTTCGCCCTGCCGTCGAGGTAGACGATGCGGTTCCTTATCTGCAGCGTCTGCCCGGGCAGCCCGACGCATCTCTTGACATAGTTCTCCCGCCTGTCAACGGGCCGCGAGTCAATGTCGCCGTAGGTGTTGCGGTTCTGCCCGAGATACCTCCGCCCCGAGGCATAAATCTCGCGGAAATAATCCCACTGCTGCTGCGGTGTTAGCGAGTCCACCGCCACCTCCCTGCCGTATGCCTGGTAGCCGTAGCCGTAGCACAGCTGGTAGTAGTCCTGCGCCTGCCACTGCGGCGCGCTGCATATCGTGTCGCCGGCGGGGAAGTTGAACACCACGATGTCGTTGAGCTCCACCTTGCCCGTGCCCTTCACCCTGCGGTAGTCCCATTGCGGGAACTCGATGTACGACTTGCACTCGAACAGCGGCAGCGTGTGCTGCGTGAGCGGCATCGTGAGGGGTGTCTGCGGTATGCGCGGGCCGTAGCTCAGTTTCGACACGAAGAGGTAGTCGCCCGTGAGCAGCGACTTCTCGAGCGACGACGACGGTATTACGTAGTTCTGGAAGAAGAACTGGTTGATGAAATACACCGCCACGAGCGCGAACACTATCGCGTCGACCCACGACATGATGAACCTCGCCGGGCCCACCGAGTCTTTCCACCATTGCCATCGTATCTTCTTCGTTATATACACGTCGAATATGAACGGCAGCACGAGCAGTCCCCACCAGCTCTCCACCCAGTAGAGGAACAGCAGGTAAAGCACGGCTGCGACAGCGAACTTGGTCCACTGCACTTTCATATTAAGTTTCTTCTTTGACTTGTCAATCATATCTTTTTTACGTTTTTGTTTCCCTTTTTCGTGTTTGTTGAACTCCTACTGCCACCTGAACATGTCGCCGATGGTGAGCAGTCCGCTGTGGTCCTTGGTGTATTCCGCCGCCAGCACCGCGCCGATGGCAAAGCCCTTGCGCGAGTGTGCCTCGTGGCTTATGGTGATGCAGTCTGCCTCCGAGTCGTAGCGCACGGTGTGTATGCCCGGCACCTCGCCCCTGCGCAGCGAGTCGATGCGCAGCATCTTAGGGTCGTAGGGCATGTTCTCCTGCCCCCTCACCCATCCTTCCTTGCGGTCGAGGCCTTCGATTATGTCCTCCGCCAGCGTGATGGCCGTGCCGCTCGGCGCGTCGATCTTGTGTATGTGGTGCGTCTCCTCCATGTGTACGTCATACTGCCCGAAGCCGTTCATCAGCCTTGCCAGGTAGCGGTTGACTGCGGAGAACACCGCCACGCCCACCGAGAAGTTGCTTGCCCAGAACAGCGTCTGTCCGCATGGCGTGCCGCCCGGGCCGGCCTCCTGCCCCTCACCGCGCGGGCTGCACATCCGGCGCACGTCGTCTCCGTGTTCCTCCATCCATCCCGTGCTGCCGCTGACCACCTTGACGTTCTTGGCGAACGCGCGCAGGAAATTGCCGTATGCCGCCTGCGGGGTGGTGAACTCTATCGCCACGTCGGCTCCCGCAAATGCCTCACTGTCAAAGTCCTGCTGGTTGCCGATGTCTATTATGCTCACAATCTCGTGCCCCCGGCTCAGAGCGACCTGCTCTATCATCCTGCCCATCTTGCCGTAGCCTATAAGCGCTATTTTCATATTTCAGCAAATTAAAACACTGCAAAGGTAAAAAAAAATATGTATATATTGTTGGTTTTCAACTTAAATAACATTTTTGTACCAAACATTCGTGTCCTGGCCGCGTCCGCGCTGCCGCTGGCAAGCCTTGGCCGCCAGGTATTCAATCACTAACCGCAGGGAATTAATGCAGGGAATTAATGCAGGGAATTGATCATGTAGGGACTTACGCCCTGTAAGTCCGCAATCACCATCGCCAGCGCAGATAATTTTGTCCGGCATGCGCATGATTTCTCGCAGGGCAGACTTAAATGGCGTGATAGCCTTGCGCAATGTCTAATGACCAATTGTTGTTTTAACAAAAATCACCAGAAATTTTAACACTGAAAACGGCAGCATCCTGAATGAAAACTTTTTCGCGTCCGAATATGCGTTTTTCAGCGCGCTTTGCAAGTGTCTGACAGCAAGGCGTTTGAAATGTGTTGACAAAATCAGCACTGCGTTTTGTGCCTAACTGCATTGCGTTTTGTACCTAAACGGCGGCTCGTTTGGTGCAAACGGCGTCGTCATTAGGCACAAAACGCAGTGCAATCAGGCACAAAACGCACGGATTCGAGGCGAAAAGTGTGCCGCCGTTACCATAAAATTCGCGAATAATTACAAACGAGGTTTCTGGTTTGTCTGTAAACACGGAAAGGAATCGAGCCTGCGAATTAACACAATTAACAATTATTTGCCCGCGCGCAGGCATGAAGTGAAGTCTGCCGTGCAACGGTGTTTATGAATGGTTCACCGACATTTACACCTGTGGGGATTTGCGTCCTGCAAGTCGGGAAAAAATGCAAAAACGCAAAATATTGTATTTTTTTCTTGCTTGCATATAAGAAAAAATCCAAAATATTGCGTCGTTTAGTTTTTTTTTATATTTTCGCACAATCAAAACAAAGCAATGCCGGAAGCTTGAAGAAGGCGCATGGTTGGTGGTCGCAGTTTTAACTGCGTACCAATGTCAATCGGGAATGTTGAAGAAAACCTGTATTATGAAAAAGCATATAATATCATTATTGTTTTCCTCGGCATGTTGTGTTTGCTCGATGGCGCAGAGTGTAAACGGCGTAGTGACGGGAAATGACAGCATTGCCATCCCTCTTGCCACAGTGTCGCTGCTTCAGGCAAGTGACTCCGCATACATAACCGGCTGCATCGGCAAGGATGACGGGACGTTCTCGTTTGACGCCTCTCCAGGCAAGAAGCTGGTGAAGGTGTCATGCGTTGGCTACAAGACCGCCATACTGCCTGCGGGCGACAAGATGCGCGTCACGTTGCAGGCCTCGGAGCAAAGCCTGAAAGAAGTGACGGTGACGGCGGTGCGCCCCACGTTCAAGATGACCAACGGGGTGTTCGTCTCCAACATTCAGGGAACGGTGTTCGGCAAGCTTGGCAAGGCAGCCGACGTGCTGCAGCAGCTGCCGGTGATGAGCGCCGACGGCAAGAGCGTGCTGGGCAGGGGCGAGCCAATCATTTTCATCAACAACAAGCGGATGCGCAACCGGAGCGAACTGGAGCGAATAACGAGCGACATGATCAAGGATGTCAGGATTGACATGAACCCCGGGGCGAAGTACGGCTCGGATGTGCGCGCGGTGCTTTTCATCACTACCATAAGACCCGTGGGTGAAGGACTCGGCGGCACTTTGACAATGATGGAGAGGGTGTCAAGCTGCTGGACGACATCGGGGGAGATCGACCTGAACTACCGCAGGAAGGGGGTTGACGTGTTCCTGAGTTCCTGGTACAACGGATTCAGCAACTTTAAGTACAACCGCAAGGATACTTACGACTTCAAGTATAAAGGCCAGGGCGTGAATGCCGAATATGACGGCGAAGGGAGCCAGTCGATAAAGAACGGTTTCATCACAGTGGGATTCAACGACCAGCTGAGCGACGTGCAGTCGCTCGGGGCAACCTACACTTTCTCGAGGATGTTCTCGGGCAACTACGGCCAGGACTACCGCAACCGAGTGGAGAATGACGGTGTCCTCACATGGTATGACACGAGCTCGCGCGAATTTGCGCAGAACGGGAAACACGACGTGAGCGTTTATTACGAAAACAAGTTCAGCGACAAGTTATCGCTGAATGTGGATGGGACATACGTCCACAATGACGCCAACAGCAGACAGACAATAACCGACACGCATGCCGGAAGCAACGCCATGATTTTGCCGGTTTCCGACACCAAGTCGGACATGGGCGCGCTCAAGACCGTCCTCACGTCGCCAGTCGCTGGCGGCAGCCTGGAATACGGATTTGAGACCACCTATACGCGCTTCCGGCAGAAGTATGAAGTGGGTGGCAACGACAAAGGCGGCGTGCTGCGGGCCAATGACAACGAGTCGCGCCAGTCGGCAGCGAACCTATTTGCCACTTACAGCAGGAGTTTCGGGACGCTCTATGCGCAGTTGGGGCTTAAGTATGAGTATTCCGACTACGACTACTATGCCGGCGGCAAGATTATTGAGGGGAGCAGCCGCACCTACAACCGCATTCTGCCATCGGTCTCGCTGTCACAAACCTTTGGCAGGCTCTCAATGATGCTAAGTTACAACGTATACACCAACAGCCCTACCTACGACCAGTTGGATGAGGCATTGCGGTATATGAGCGATTTCCGTTACAACAGGGGCAATTCAATGCTGAAGCCCACTTACCAGCACGAAGTCTCACTGACAACGTCATGCAAGGACTTCCAGTTGTATTGCTATTATTCATACAAGAAAGACGCCATAATCACGTCGTTTGACGTCATGGAGCAAATCCCGGCCGTTGTCGCAAGCGAGACCAACAACTCCTATTCCTCATTATATACGATGGTGTCATACGCGCCAACCTTATTCAATATATGGAAACCATCGTGGTATGTGTTTATGTACAAGCAATGGATGGAATACAGGGGGCTAAACTACAACCACCCGCAGTTTGGCATGTTATGGAAAAACGTGCTGTCGCTTCCCAAGAACTGGATCGTGACAGTCAACGCCACAGGAACCCTCAAGGGCAACGGAGACACATACATGTCACAGCCGTCGCTGAAGGTTGACTTGTCTGTCCAGAAGAACATGAAGAACTGGTGGGTGAAGCTGGGGGTCACGGACCTGTTCAACGCGAAGGAGAAAGGCTATTCAAGATACGACAAAGTATATACTTCACACGAGGTGGACTATCGCGACCCAGTCGTGAGCCTGACGGTATCATATTCATTCAATCCCGCAAAGTCGAAATACAAAGGGCAGAAGGCCGGGCAAAGCGAGCTGAACCGGCTGTAATGACCACCGCGTGGGTTGGATGCCGCTCACGCAAATAGGTGCAAGGGAGCAAAAAAAGTGTTGCGATTTCTTTTTTATTTGCCTCTCTTGCACTATCTTTGCACTCTGTATGGTGCTGAACTACATTTGGATTGCGTTTTTCGTCATCGCGTTCGCCATCGGGCTTGTGCGCCTGGTGTTCCTCGGTGACGTTGACGTGTTCCCTGCGATGATGGACTCCACCTTCTCGTCGTCGAAGACCGCATTCGAGATCTCGCTCGGGCTGACCGGCGTGCTGACGCTGTGGCTCGGCGTGATGAAGATCGGCGAGAGGGGGGGCGTTGTCAATGCGTTAGCGCGGGTGCTGTCGCCGGTGTTCGCGCGGCTGTTCCCCGACATTCCCAAGGGGCATCCCGTGACGGGCAGCATCTTCATGAACATCGCGGCGAACATGCTGGGGCTCGACAACGCAGCGACACCGCTCGGCCTGAAGGCGATGGAGCAGCTGCAGGAACTGAACCCAAGGAAGGACACGGCGAGCAACCCGATGATAATGTTCCTCGTGCTGAACACCTCGGGGCTGACAATAATACCGGTGTCGGTGATGGTTTACCGCGCGCAACTGGGCGCGGCGCAGCCCACCGACATATTCATCCCGATACTGCTGGCGACGTTCTTCTCCACCCTCGCCGGGATAATCACGACATCGGTTTACCAGAGGATCAACCTGCTCAACGGGGTGATGCTCGCCACGCTCGGCGGGCTTTCGCTATTCGTGGCGGCGGTGATATGGGGCTTCTCCGCAATGGACAAGGCACTGGTCAACACCGTGAGCACGTCGGTCGCGAACATATTGCTGATGACGATAATCGTGGCATTCATCATCGCCGGCGTGGTGAGGAAGGCCAACGTGTATGAGGCTTTCATCGAGGGGGCGAAGGACGGCTTCGCCACCGCCGTGAGGATAATACCATACCTGGTGGCGATACTCGTGGGCATAGGCGTGTTCCGCGCCTCGGGGGCAATGGACATGCTCGTGGGCGGCATAGGATGGGCGGTGAAGGCCTGCGGGATGGACGGCGACTTCGTTGCCGCGCTGCCCACGGCGCTGATGAAGCCGCTGTCGGGAAGCGGGGCGCGCGGCATGATGGTCGACACTATGACAACCTACGGCGCAGACTCCTTCGTGGGCCGCCTGTCGTGCATCTTCCAAGGCTCAACAGACACCACGTTCTACATCCTCGCCGTATATTTCGGCAGCGTGGCAGTGAGGAAAACGCGGCATGCCGTGGCGTGCGGGCTGCTTGCCGACCTCGCCGGCATCATCGCGGCGATATTCGTGGGATATATGTTCTTCGGGTGAGCCGCAGGACTGAACTGACAAACAAGACATAAGCAAATGGCTAATCTGAAATCACTGGCAAAGGACACTGCAATATACGGCCTGCCGAGCATCGTGGCGCGGTTCATCAACTACCTGCTTGTGCCGATACAGACCGAGTGCTTTGCCGCATCAGGGGGCGAGTATGGCATAATAACCAACGTGTATGCCTACGTCTCGCTTATGATAATCCTGCTCACATACGGCATGGAGACGGCGTTCTTCCGCTTCATGACGAAGGAGGGGGAGAACCCCGTCCGCATATACTCCACCACGCTGCGCATGGTGGGCTTCACGTCGCTCGCCACGACGGCTCTCGTCCTGCTCTTCCTGCGCCCCGTGGCGGCGGCGGTGGGATACGCGGACCATCCCGGCTACATAGCCGTGATGTATGCCACGGTGGCGATGGACGCCTTCACGGCAATACCGTTCGCATACCTGCGGATAAAGCACCGCCCGGTGAAGTTCGCCGTGCTGAAGATTGCCAACATCGTGATGAACATCATCCTCAACCTCGCTTACCTCGTGGTGCTGCCGGCACTGAAGATCAACCTGTTCGGCATCTACGACGAGCGGTTCACGCTCGACGTGGCATTCGTGTTCTACATCAACATAATTTGCTCCGCGTTCACCCTGCTCCTGCTGCACCGCGAGTTGCGCGGCATGACCGGCGGGTTCGACAGGCGCGCCTGCCTGCGCATGCTCTCGTATGCGTGGCCGCTGCTGGTGATGGGGCTGGCGGGGCAGCTCAACCAGGCGGCATCGCAGATCCTGTTCCCACACTTCTACGACGGCAGCGTGGCCGAGGCCCGCGCGCAGCTCGGCATCTACGGCGCGAGCATCAAGATAGCGATGATAATGGTGATGATAACGCAGGCGTTCCGCTTTGCCTATGAGCCGTTCGTGTTCGGCAACAAAGACGCCGACAAGCGCGAGACGTATGCCAAGGCGATGAAATACTACGTCATCTTCACGCTCCTCGCCTTCCTCGCCGTGATGGGCTACATGGACATCCTGCGGTTCATCATCGGCAAGTCGTACTGGGAGGGGCTGCGCGTCGTGCCGATAGTGATGGCGGCGGAGATAATGTTCGGCGTGTTCTTCAACCTCTCGTTCTGGTACAAGCTCACCGACCGCACCATCTGGGGCGCGTATTTCTCGGGCATCGGCGCCGCCGTGCTGATAGTGATCGACATCCTGCTGATACCGCGCTTCAGTTATATGGCGTGCGCGTGGGCGGGCTTCGCGGCATACGCCGTGTCGATGTTGCTGTCCTATTTCATCGGGCAGAGATACTACCCCATCAACTACCCCGTGCGCGAGATACTCATGTATGCCGGCATAGCCATGGTGCTTTATGCCGCGATAAGCGCGAGCAACAGCCACCTGCCCATGTGGGCGGCGCTCATGGCGAACACTGCGGCGGTGCTGGTGTTTGCCGCGATCGTGGTGAAGCGCGACTTGCCCCTGCGCAGCCTGCCCGTGGTGGGGAAGTTTTTCAGGAACTGACAAGCGACATTTAATAACAAATAAAAATAATAATACAATGAAGAAACTATTATTTCTAATCTCAATGGTGACAATGTTCCCGTGGCAGCAGGCGCGCGCCGACGAGGGCATGTGGACGCTCTACAACCTGCCGTGGGCAGTGTACGAACAGATGAGGGCCGAGGGCTTCGACATGCCTTACGACGCGCTCTACAGCGGAGAGGACGCGCTGAAGAACTGCGTCGTCAATTTCTCGGGATATTGCTCCGGCGTGGTGGTCAGCCCCGACGGGCTGGTGTTCACCAACCACCACTGCGGCTTCGAGAGCATACGCAGCCATTCCACCGTGGAGCACGACTACATGCTGAACGGCTTCTTAGCAAAGACCTACGAGGAGGAACTGCCGAACGAGAACATGTTCGTGAGCTTCATGGTTGACCAGAACGACGTGACCGGCAGGATTGCAGCCATCGCGAAGGCAAATGGCGTTGACATGGATGACATGGACGAACTCATCGACTCGCTGCAGAACGTGATGAACGACTCGGTGAAGAACATCGACAAGACATATCACATCGAGATAAAGCCTTTCTACGAGGGAAACAAATACTACGCCACGACATACCAGATGTTCACCGACCTGCGACTGGTGTTCACCGTGCCAAAGTCGATGGGCAAGTTCGGAGGCGAGACCGACAACTGGATGTACCCGCGACAGACATGCGACTTCTCCGTGTTCCGCATCTACGCCGACCCCAAGACCAACGGACCGGCGGCCTACAGCAAGGACAACGTGCCTTACCACCCGAAACGGTGGGCAAAGGTGTCTATGCAGGGATACAAGGATGGCGACTTCGCCATGACCGTGGGATACCCGGGGACGACGAACCGCTACCTCTCGAGCTTCGGCATAAAGGAGATGCGCGATGCAGAGAACGCCGTCCGGGCACAGGTGCGCGGCGTGAAGCAGGAGATAATGAAACGCCACATGGACGCATCGGAGGCCGTGCGCATCAAGTATGACTCGAAATACGCGCAGAGCTCCAACTACTGGAAGAACTCCATAGGCATGAACAAGTGCATCGACTCGGTGGGCATAGTGAACCTCAAGCAGCAGCACGAGGCAAGGATACGCGACTATCAGGAAAAGACGGGCTACCTGAAGGGGGAACTCGACATCGACGGACTGGGCAAACTCTACCAGAAGCGTTTCGAGACGACACGCGCGATGAACTATTTCTTCGAGACGTTCTACCGCTCGAACGAACTCGTGACGCGCTCGCTGAAGGTCAACTCGATGCAGGTGGAGATGCAGGGTCCGGAGGACAAGCCTGAGAAACAATACTGCGTGATCGACGACAACAGCGACCAGTGGGACGCAGCGCTCGACAAGGAGGTGCTCGCCGCGCTGATGAAGAACTACCGCGAGCATGTCGACGGGAAATACCTGCCGGACTTCTATACCACAATCGACAAGGATTTCGGGGGTAACTATGCAAAATACGTCGACCACCTTTACAAGAAATCGGTGCTGATGAAGAAGGGCAAGAAACTGTTCACCAACAAGAAGAATTTCGTGAAAGACCCCGGCGTAAGCATGGGCATCGACCTGCTCGCGGAAATCGCAATGATGTATGCCGAGGTCGGCGATGCGAGCAAGGAGATTGCAAGGCAGGAGAGAATGCTCTGTGCCGCTAAACTGCGCATGGAGGAGGATATGCCGCACTACTCCGACGCGAACTTCACGATGCGGCTGAGCTACGGACAGGTGGGAGGCTTCATGCTCAACGGCTCGCCGTCGGGCTACTACACGACGGCCGAGAGCCTGCTCGCGAAGATGAAACGTGCCGGCGAGGTGGAGGACTACTATGCCGAGCCGATAATGCACGAACTGTTCAGCAAGACCGACTACACGCCATATTCCGACAAGACCACGGGCAAGATGCAACTGTGCTTCCTGACAAACAACGACATCACGGGCGGCAACAGCGGCTCGCCGATGTTCAACGGAAAGGGAGAACTCATCGGACTGGCTTTCGACGGTAACTGGGACAGCCTCTCGAGCGACATCTTCTTCGACACGAAACTCGCACGATGCATCGGCGCAGACATCCGCTACGTCCTTTACATGATGGACAAGTGGGGACACGCCGACCGGCTGCTGAAGGAAATAAACGCGCAATAGACAACAGCGTTCCCCGGACATCGCAAATGGCGGCGTGCCGGGGAACGCATCACAATCACAAAAAAAACAAACACCTCTGACGACAACAAGGACGCAGAGTGTCATAATCAAGCATAAAAACCTATAACACATTACTTTAATGAAAAATTTATTATTACTGGGCTTGTGCGCGCTATGCATCACATCATGCACCGCAAGCGGGAAAAGCGACAACGGCAGAGTTACTGAGAAGAAGCGTGTTGCCTCAGACAGGCAGGCGAGGGAATCGCCGCAAGACAATGGCTTCGTCACGCCAGACTTGTCGCTGCTGGAGTTAAAAGGACATGTCAAGAGCGTCAAATACATCAAGGGCGATGATGAGGACCTGTCGTACACCTTCGACAAGAACGGTTTCCTTTCTTCTTATCCTTGCCATCACTACGAGGAATACGACTTCATCTTCAAGGACGGCAAGGCGGTTGGCGAGGACTTCTCGTCGGAACGCAATGCCAAGGGGCAACTCACACAGTTCTCATGCGGCTCGGCGGTTGAGGCAATGGACGGCGGCGGCTCTGGCTTCGACGCACACAGCATTAGTTATGATGCTGACGGAAGGCCATTCTCCATAGAGCATTTCAGTATGAAATATAACTACGACATGCAAAATGAATATGATGAAAGGGGACTGTGCATACTTTCCACAAAGAAAGTGAGTGTTTTCGGAATAGAGCCTTGTTTCTTAGACATAAAAACCACATACACCTACACCAAGTTCGATGAGATCGGCAACTGGACAGAGCGCGAGTGCAAGGCGCGCATCGTGGAATGGGAGGACGAGGAGCATACCTCAAAAAAGAATGTCACCGACAGCAGAGAAGTGGAGAAACGTGTGATTACATATTACCGCTGACCAGGCTGGCGTTGATGGCAGCAGCACAAACAAGCTCACGGCTTGTCATTTAAAAACACATTAACAACATATCATTATGAAGAAGTTTTTTTTATTGGTCATTTGCATTGGCGCGATCATTTCATGCGCCGCCAGCTGCAAAAGTGACAGGGGAAATGGGAAGAGACATGCCGTTCAGGACAAAGGCAACAGGCAGGATGAGGATTCGGACAAGAATGCCGGATTCGTCACACCCGACTTGATGCTCTTCGGTGTGAAAGGGCATGTGAAGTCAGTCGAGACAAACGACGGAAAAGAAAAAGTAAGGATTACGTTTGACGGGAAAGGCTTGCTTGCGTCGTATCCATGCACCGAAGGAAGCCGTGACTTCATCTTCAAGGACGGCAAGGCGGTGGGAAAGTATTTCTCATCGAAACGCAACGCAAATGGACAGCTCGTCAGGTTTGCATACGAGCCTTATGAAGATATGGATGAACACTGGTATACAGATATATACGAACTGACATACAATGCCAGTGGGAGGGTGGTCACCACTGTGCAAACTGGCTGGGAGAGTTCTTCCACAACCAAACACGAATACGACGGCAAAGAGTTATGCACCAGGGAGGTGTGTGAAGGCATGGCGGAGTCTCTCGGCTACAAGGTCATCACGACCTACACCTACACCAAGTTCGATGACCGTGGCAACTGGACGGAGCGCAAGTGCAAAGTGCACAGTGTTGAGTGGGAAGGCGAAGAGGAAACCGCAGAAAAGAACACCTCAGACGCCACGTCTGTCGAGAAGCGCGTCATAACATATTACCGCTGAGAGATCATTTTCCTCCAATCTCCCGCAGCGCCTCCCCCACGGCCTTGCGCATCGACATCCCCTGCGCGAGTCCGTGGGAGACGCGCCTCACGTTGTCCCGCATCCGCCGCATCCCGTCCTCAGTTATTCCCCCGAGGCGTTCCTCGATGTCGTCTATACTTTCCACCGCGATGCCGATGCCCTCGCGCTCCACAATGTCTGCGATGGCCGACCGGCTCCACACGATAAGCGGCAGGCCGGCACGCAGGTAGAACGATGCCTTGTGGGGGGAGTTCACGCGCAGGTATTCGCCGAAGGCACCGGTGCAGGCGGTGAGCGAGTCGCCGTCCCACACCAGCCCGAAGTCGCCCGCCACCGTGGCGATGAACTCGTCAGGCTCCACCGGCCCGTGCAGCATCAGGTTGCGCGACGGTTTCAGTCCGGCGATGTGGTTCGTGCCATACACGTCAACCACGCAATCGCGCAGCCGCCCGGCAAGCCCCGTGAGGAACATGTTCTTACGCTCCGAGATGGAGCCGGCATAGACAATCCTGCGCGGCGGGAAAGACGAAGGCTTGCCGTCGGCCTCCGAGGCGGAGAGGTAGTCGTGCAGCCCCAGTCCACGGCACGGGCGCCGCAGCCCATGCCCAGTGAGCCATTCCGCCATCACGTCGTTGGCGGCGATGATTTGGTCAGCGTGCGACAGGCGGCGTATCTCCCGCTCCACGGTGAGGCGTTTGCGGCGGAATGCCCCGAGGTCGTGGATGAACGCCATCGTCTTGGCACCGCGCCACCGCGCCACCCGGCACATCATAGCGAAATACTTCTTCGTCGGGTATTGCAGGAACACCACGTCACCCTTCCTCACCGACAGCGCGTAGGTCACGATCCCTGCCAGGTCGATGAGGAAAGCCGCGATGCGCTCCTTACAGTAGGTGCGCCTCAGCCCGAGGTTGCGCGCCCCCATCATTGCCATGATGTCCTCATAGTCACCCTTCGCCTTGTTTCCCGCGCTGTGCATCCCCTTGTAGTTGCGTGACACATAGCACAGTCTTCTCACGTTTGCCATGTTGTATATGCCGTTGTTGCCTGAAATCATTTATGGTCGCAAAGGTAGCAAATAATATCTTCTGCCCAAAGAAAAGGCCGCGTTATTACAGGTTTGTGTCTCACGTGCAAGAAATTCCACCGACGTGATGCGTTTTCCAAAATTTATCCGTACTTTTGGAACCATTAAGAAACAATCTTAGAGAATTATGAACAACCACCCTATATGCTTTGCCTCGCTCGGCCCGGGCGACCCTGACCTGATGACGTTGAAGACGCTGAAGGCGATACGCCACGCAGACATCGTTTTCGTCCCCTCAACCACCGGGGACGATGGCAGAGAGTCTTCGCGTGCGGCAGACATTGTCACCGCCAACGTGCCGGATGCGCCCATACGCACCTTCCGCCTGCCAATGAGCAGGGACCGCCGCCGCGCAATGACGGCATACGGCGAGGTGTTCGACACCGCCGTCTCCGCATGGAGCGAGGGGCGGCGCGTGGTCATCGGCGTTGAGGGCGACGTGAGCATATACGCCTCTGTACACTATGTCATGGACATGATGGTCGGGCGCGGCATCGCAGTGGAGCAACTCCCGGGCATCCCCTCGTTCATCGCCGCTGCCGGGACGGGGCACCTGTCACTGGTCAGTCAGCAGGAGTGGTTGCTCGTCATGCCGGGACTGGAAGACGGCGCCGCGCTCACCCGCGCCCTCGACTCCGGCTGCGTGGTGGTGCTGATGAAACTGTCGGGCAGCGGGCAGGCGGTGAAGGACTACATCGCCGCAAATCCCGGCAACACATATTATTATATAGAGAACGCCAGTAGCCACGCGTCATACCACACCGCCGACCCCGGCGAGATAACAAGCCGCCACTTCCCGTATTTCTCGCTGATGATTGTCAGGCGGAAAGACCGTGTGGGGTAATACCAAACCGAGACCTCTGCAAAACTCATTGTTCAAAATTTGCTAATTTCATCATATTTTTGTACCTTTATAGCATGAAACAACGTCCTTCTTCTCCGAGTTTTGCTGACCTAATAGTTGACCATCGTAAGGTTAAACAGACCTTTTTCTTTCAAATTGATCAGATAATCGACTGGAATCCCATTCGTGGACTTATTGAAATTGCTTACACCAAAGGCAACCGTCCCACTGGTCGTCCAAGCTATGACAGCCTTGTGTTGTTAAAGACCGAACTTCTTCGCACATGGTATGGCTTGAGTGACGGCGAGGTCGAAGAGCAGGTAAATGACCGTCTGTCCTTCAGTCGCTTTGTTGGTTTAGGATTGGATGACAGTGCTCCAGATAGTACAACTGTATGCCGTTTCCGTAACATTTTGGTTGAAGCCGACCTTTACGACAATGTGCTGCAAGAGATAAATCGCCAGTTAGAGTTGGCTGGTGTTTTGGTTAAGCGTGGTGCCATCGTTGATGCAAGTATCACGGATAGTCCTCGTCGACCTCGCGGCCGTAAGGAGTACGAAGTAGTTGAGGATCGCAATGAGGAATCAGGCAGGGATGTGGCAGAAAACGCAATGGTTAAAGAGATCGTCAAGCCCAATGTTGATGGTGAAGCACGTTGGGTAAAGAAGATGGGGAAGCTACACTTCGGTTACAAGCGGCATTCGGTTACAGATGAGAACGGCTTGGTGATAGCCGAGGAAACCACACCGGCTAACGAAAGTGACATCAAACATTTGGAAAAGCCATTAGAAAAAGCTAAACTTCCACAAGGTACACCTGTTTATGCCGACAAGGGTTATGATTCCACAGCAAACAAGGATGTACTCAAACGTATGAAGCTCAAGAGTCGTATCATGCACAAAGGAGTAAGGGGACGTAAGCTAACGGAAAGAGAGCAGCGTGTTAATGTAGCCATCAGCAAGACACGGTACAAAGTGGAACGTAACTTTGGATCTATTCACAGATGGTTTCATGGTGGCATAGCCAGATATGTAGGTTTAGCTAAGACTCACGCACAACACATCATGGAGGCTATTGCCTACAATTTATATCGAACTCCAGGGATAATTGTGTCTAATTCTCTCAAATAAGGGGAGAATATGAGATGAAATAGAGCATATACAGCCTAAAAATCAAAAATATTGACTGCAGGTGAGCCAATAGTGCTCAAAAAAAGAATGATAGAGAATGGGGTAAGGTTTTGCAGAGGTCTCATAACTTCATTTATCGTGCGAGCGGACAGACCGATTGCTTCCAGTTCCTCATGCTGCTCAATCTCGGATAGCTTGCCATTGCGGACTATCTTGTTTACGGCTTTCATCTTCTCCTGCAACTCGGTGAGTGTGTCGAGTTTGTTCTGCAAGCGTTCCACTTCTGCCCAACCGACCAGACGCTGTTGACGGTTTACTCGCTTGATGACTTTCTCGCGCCATGTTTCAAAACGCTCTCGGGCGGGACATTTCGCAATTTCAAGCACTATTACCTGTTTCTCATCAAGGGGGGCTTTTAAGTCGCACTTCCCTAACGCTTTCTCTTACAACCGTTTTATTGAACTTGAAAGCAGGGTGTTTTTCCCTCTTATGCTCTTTCTTAATCTGCGTGCGCGTGGAAGATGTGCAGGTATTACATTTGTTGACTCAACAATGATTCCTGTATGCCATGATCTTAGACGCTATGCCAGCAAGGTGCTCAAAGGCATTGCAACAAACGGGAAAGGGGCCATGGGCTGGTGTCACGGATTCATGCTTAACCCGAACTGGGGTAGCCTCTTTCACGTGACACATTGTTAGCCCCCCAGAAATCCGGGCAACCGGGGTTTCTGGGGGGCTTGACAATGTGTGTGAGCAACACGTGGTTGCCACGCCGAGGTTATCGTGACTTGTTTACTATTGTGCGAGCGTCTTGAACGGAATGATCTGTACATCTGTTGTCACGGCAGAGTCAAATCCACAGACGATGAGGACGTATTCCGTGTCGGAACTTCCCACCTCTTTCTTGCCTTCGTAGTTGCCTGTTACCGTGTAGTTGTCGGCATATCCGCTGTAGGCGATTCTCAACAATTCATTTGCAGTCTCAACAGCATTGCCCTGATGTTCGGAAAGGGCTTGCTCCCATACCGCCTTGGGTTGTGCCTCGATGATGTATGGGTCGCCGTTGGTCGTTGTCGTTTTCACATCGCAGCCGTCGGAATATGTTTTTACAACTTCGCATGTGATGACGTTTGTCGAAGGGGTGACAGCCTCGGTGGAGAATTCCTGCTCGTACACGTCGGTTGTGAAACTGCCGTCGCTGTTCATTCCGTAGCAGTAGGCGTAATAAACGGTGTTGGGGGTGAGGTTACCCTGAGCGATGTCTCTCGCGTCCTTGGTGACGGGACCCTTGGCCAGTATCTGACCGAGATAGAAGTTAAGGTCGTAGCCGGCAGACTGTGCGCAGTATTTGAGATATTCAAGGTCGGCATTCTGGATATTTCCATAATTGTCAATCATCTGTTGTCTGTTCGCATTCGACACCACGAAGTAGTAGTAGGTCATGGCATTGTCTTTCGGGGTGAAAGTGACCGTCGCTGAAGTCTTTGTCACGTCCTTCACTTCAATGGTGAACTGGTCTTTTGTTGCTGGCAGCGTCGTGGCCGAGGCTTTGGCTATGCCGGCAGGAACGCCGTCGTTGTCGAACATGAGCGCATATATGTAATAGATCGTCCCCGGGTCAAGTTCGGTTATGCGCAGGAACTTTGACTCATTGAACTCGTCGTTGAATTTTGCTTTTATCGCCATGCGCACTTCTTTGTCGGTGCCGGTTATCTCCTCTTTCGTGATGCACATGAGCCAGAATTTGCAGCCCTCGGGCATGGGAAAATCGATGTCCATCGCATCTTGCTGGATATTGCTCACTGTGATGTCCATGGTGAGCGGGGTGATTTCCTCGAAGCAAATGTCCTTGATGTTCTTGGTGAGCAACGGTGTCATAGTCCCGTCGGCTGTATGGGTCCTCATGACGATATCGGCGCTGGTTTGAGCGAACGATATTGCCGACATCAGTGCGGCAATTGTCAGTATAATCAATTTCTTCATATTTTTCAATGTCGTTATGTGTTTGTTGTTTTTGTTACATCATGTCGTTTCGCATTGCTTGCTTAGAAGCTGCCATTGGGCAGTACGAAGTCTATAATCACCGGATCAGTGGTGGGGGCTCCGTGGTCGTCCACGCCGATACCTATGCCGTAATACTTCTGTCCTCCCTTATTTGGGCTGAATTCCCAGTCCTGGCTTCCTGTCTTGCTCAGGTTGGAGTAGTCTGTGCCGCTGTTGAGCAGCCATTTCACGAGATCACCGGCCTGGATGTGCGCATCGGCCGCCTCTGCACTTTGCACGTTCACGATGTAGGGGTCGTCGTTCGTGACATTGGCTTCAATCACCACGTCTCTCCAGGCGTTTTTCTTCAGCGTGAGTGTGATTTCGTTTTCCGAATGTTTTGGTGCGAGCGTCCTCACCTTGGTGGTTTGTATGGGTGTCACCAGTTCTCCCTGGTCGTTCATGCCGAATGTGATGATCACCTGATCGGCATCCCACAGCAGTGTCTTCTGCGTGTTGTAGTCGGCCTCGGAGTCGTAGGTTCCGGTCCTCAAGTCATATTTCATCGCTTGCAGCCATGTCTGGCCGTACATTTGTCCCAGGACTTCCCACAGCGAAATGAAATGTTGTAATACGTCACCCCTGTTCATGCCGTCGTCGCACCATTTCCTGTACATGTCAAGTCCTGTCGTCTGCACCACGTATTGCACGCCCTGGTCTTTCGGTGTGACCACATAGTCGAGTGTCGTTGTCGTGATGTTTTTAGCATTTACCACGAATGGGTCGTCGGCGGTCTTCCCTGTGGTCATCTGTAATTTGCTCACCTCGCTTGCCAGCCCGTTCGTGTCGTAGGCCAGGGCGTACACCACGTAGTCTGTCTCGGGAGAGAGGAAGTCGAATGCTTTCTTGTACGATGTCGGTGCATCAACCGTAGCATGTTTCTCCACGTACGCTTTCACGTCACCAATCGTCTGGCTTGCCGGCACGCACACGGCCTTCACCCGGCTTGCATTCACGTCGATGTCGATGTTCACGCCGAGTGATGTGGAGGTCTTGTATCGCTCACTCAGCGTCGCCTGCACCTTACCTAATTTTGCGAACGTTATAGAGTCCACCTCATCGGTAATGACACTTAACTTGGATCCGTCCCGCATGTTTATCTTCATCTTGTAAGCAGATGATTGTGCCGTGACTGTCAGCCCCATGCAGGCGGCGACCAGTGCTATAATGTATTTCTTCATCATTATTTCTTGAATTTTAATGTTGTATTGTTGATTGTAAACACATAAATGCCTTTCGGCAGCGAAGAAATGTCCACCGGATCTCCCCTCCAGTTGTCGAAGCCAAGGACTTTCTCTCCAGCAATGTTGAACAGGGCCAGCGTGTAGTGCTCCCTGCTGTCGTATCCGTGGATTTCAATGGCGTTGCCGCCGGCTTTCACGCTTATGGAGAGTTTCTCCCCTTCCACTTTCAGGTCGTTCACGCCCGATTTGACGTCGAAGTCGATGTTCACGATGTCGGCAAGCGGGTAGGTGTCGGCGTCACTGACCTGTTTGTTCACTTTCAGGTTGTTCCCGTCGAAAGTCATCGACTTGATGTCTTCCAGATGGTACACCTTCTTTTCTGAGGCCAAGGTGATGGTCATGTCATCTTGGGCAAAGCAGCTGGCGCAGACGGCCAGCCCCATAGCTACGAGAATCTTCTTTTTCTTCATAACATATTCTTGTTTATAGTATTATTAATGTGTTTAGATTCTTTCCTTTCCCTCGGGCTACAAAATACACAGGGCTTCATTTAGCCTAGTTAAGACAGAAACAAAATTAATTACGGGTTCAAATGTAGTTATTTTTTTCAATATGAGAAATTTTTTCGCATGAAAAGTTCACTTTTTTGCAATGTTGTCCTAAATACCTCAGTTCGGGATAAGAAAACGCAAAAAAGTAAATAAAAAACAAGGTAGTCTCATAAACATTTTATGCTTTCATAGTTCATAATCAAATAGTGAGACCTCTGCAAAACTCATTGTTCAAAATTTGCTAATTTTATCATATTTTTGTACCTTTATAGTATGAAACAACATCCTTCTTCTCCGAGTTTTGCTGACCTAATAGTTGGTCATCGTAAGGTTAAACAGACCTTTTTCTTTCAAATTGATCAGATAATCGACTGGA
>URLI01000019.1 GCA_900548585.1 uncultured Prevotella sp.
AAATGGACACACAACGAGTTTAATATTTTCATATTGGGTGTTTTGACACACCCTCTAAATTTGTATCTTACCCAAAAGTTTAGCGGACAGTAATAATTTTTAATAAAAAATATTATTAAAATCTTTCCGTGTGTTGTTTTTTTGTACTATATTTGCATCATTAAAATAAATAACACACTTAAACTTCGATTATTATGGTAATAGGAATTATTATTTTAATTGTTGCGATAGTGCTTGTGATATGGTTCGTTTCAATGTATAACGGCCTTGTCCGCCTGCGCAACAATCGTGAGAACGCCTTTGCGAACATAGATGTCCAGTTGAAGCAGAGGTCAGATTTGATTCCACAACTCGTTGCGACTGTGAAGGGTTATGCCAAGCATGAGAGCGAGACATTGCAGAGAGTCACCGAGGCACGTGCCGGGCTTGCCAGTGCATCAACCATCAACGATAAGATAAAGGCCGACAACGCCCTCACCTCAGCCTTGTC
The DNA here is from genome assembly GCA_900548585.1 of uncultured Prevotella sp. Lineage (GTDB taxonomy): Bacteria > Bacteroidota > Bacteroidia > Bacteroidales > Bacteroidaceae > Prevotella. Next base: position 491 of record URLI01000019.1, read on the forward strand.
AGGTTTGCGCATCCAGTTGGAGGCATATCCGGATCTAAAGGCCAACAACAATTTCATGCAGTTGCAGGGCGAGATTTCCGATATAGAGAACAAGCTCGCTGCATCACGCCGTTTCTTCAATTCCGCCACGCGCGAGTTGAACAATGCCGTGCAGGTGTTCCCATCGAGCATCATCGCAGGAATGTTCCATTTCAAAAAAGAGCCGATGTTCGAGATTCCTCAGGAGCAGCGTGCTGCCGTGGAGAAAGCCCCGGAAATACAATTCTAAATTTTTCCAGTGATGAGATATGTGGGCATGATGACGCAAATTCAGCGCAACAACCGTCTCAGCGTGTTGCTGCTGCTGATGTTCCCTATTATAATACTGGGTACTGTTTACATGTTTTTCTTTATACTCGGTTATCTGGGCGGAGGGTATTACGACAAGTATGGCAACTGGATTCACTCGTTCGATATAAGCGAGGTTAATCAGGAGTTTTTCTCAGTATTCCCATGGGTCGTTCTGATTGTCGCCGTGTGGTTTCTAATTGCATACAAGTACAACACATGGATGATAAAAAAGGCAGTTGGAGCCCGTCCGCTGGAACGCCGGGAAAATCCGCGCGTGTACAACATAGTGGAGAACCTTTGCATAGCTTGTGGTATGGATATGCCGATGATAAACATCGTTGACGATCCGATGCTCAATGCCTTTGCCAGTGGCATAAACAAGAAGACATACACCGTAACCGTTACCACGGGGTTGATGAACCGTCTCAACGATGCCGAGTTGGCGGGAGTTATCGGCCACGAACTTACGCACATACGCAACAACGACACCCGCCTTCTCATAACAAGCATTGTCTTTGTCGGGATCGTTTCCACAATCGTAACTCTGGTGTTCCATTCGATATGGCGTTTGATGTTTTATGGCGACAGAAGCCGAAACAAGAACAACGGCGTGTCCATCATTGTCGTTATGATTGTAGGGCTGGTATGTGCTGCCATTGCCTATTTCTTCACGCTCATCACCCGGTTTGCCATTTCCCGCAAACGGGAATATATGGCGGATGCCGGTGGCGCGGAACTATGCGGCGACCCATTGGCTCTTGCCTCTGCCCTCCGCAAGATTTCGAGCAGACCAGGACTTGGAAACTGCGGGCGCGATGATGTTGCACAGCTGTTCATAATCCATCCGGGGAAAATGGTCAGTGGCGTGATGGGCTTCTTCAATTCCATTTTCAGCACACACCCAGACACAAACAAACGGATAGAGATTTTGGAGCAGTTCTGACAAAAATATAAAACGGCTATGTTGAGAAAAATCCTGTCTCTACTTGTTGTCGCGTCATTGCTCCCGGTCAATGCCCAGCACGTTGCATTCAAGCCGTTCCGGCATTATAAGGACCGCCTTGCAGAGTTTGAGCTCGAGGCACCCATTGACAGCGGGACGATTGTTATGCTCGGTGACAGCATGACAGAGTTCGGATATGACTGGAACAGCCGGCTCGGCTGCGACAACATTGTCAACCGTGGCATCGCTGGCGACACTGCTGACGGCGTGCTGTGCAGGCTCGACAAGATACTTGCCGGTGCTCCACGGGCAATATTCCTCATGGTGGGAATCAACGACCTTAGCCATGACCTCACGGCACAGGAGGTCGCGACGATGGTAAATCGCGTTGTGGAGCGGATATGCGTTGGCTCCCCGGAAACGCGGCTCTATGTTGAGAGTTGCCTGCCGATAAACGAGGGTTTCGGCAGGTGGAAAACACTCGCAGGACGCAGCGGCGACATACCCGAGATAAACCGTCTAATAAGGGAATACTGCAATGGCATGGACGTGGAGTTCATAAACCTATACCCGCATTTCCTGCGACACGGCAACAACCAGTTGCGCAAGGAACTGACGCGCGACGGACTTCACCTCTCTCAGGCAGGTTACAGGATATGGTGCAATGAACTGCGCCCATATATAAAACAAGCGATGAGTAGATAAGCCATGTTCGCCGATGCCATTAGTCTCGTAAATCCCATGCGAATTGTGTGAACGATAAACCCAAATCTGTCACTACAACACTGATTATCCCATTTCATCTCAACAGCCCGTTCCCCGGCTGATTACAGCCGCTTGCCAGTATCTTGCCCGTCGTTTTTTCTTGACGTAGCCTGCTACGCCTGCAAAGAACAACCTGTCTGTTTGGGCAATCGACTACAATCATTTCGGGCTATGATTACCGATTTGGAATAAAATGATTTTAGCTATTAAAAAAGAAAAAGCAAGCCCGTGCGACTTGCTTTCTTTAGTTGCGGAGGCAGGACTCGAACATGCGACCTCCAGGTTATGAGCCTGGCGAGCTACCAACTGCTCCACTCCGCGATGTAAACAATCATTCGATACCAAGGTGGGTATCTCCTTTATTGCAGGTGCAAAGGTACTGCTTTTTTCTCGTAAAACCAAATAAATAATGTTTTTTAATGTTTATGCCAGTTAAAATAGCGATATGTCCCGACAAATACCTCGCGTTGTTTACCCCCACATCAATACTACAATCGCTCATTGTAGATTTTGAAAAGCAAAAGAATGTGTGTTATCATATATCAGATTTCACCATAGGTAACAATGAGGTAATCTGCTGTACGTTGAAACTTATGCTCTCTGCGTGAACTTTAGAGAGACATGAAGGCAGAAGCACACAAACTCTGCCATCTCGGATCTGGCTATATAGCCAAGCTAAGTACGCTTGCAGAGACGAATGCCCGCCGTACAGGAGTTTCATGGAAAATCCCGATAAGACATGTGGTAACATACTTGCCAAGGAGCAACAAAAGCCCATTGGAATAACCCCTTTTTACCCCAAATCGGCCATTATAGCCCGAACTGATTGTTGCTGGTTGCCCAGACACGTACTGGTTGTCGTTTTTTTGCAGGCGTGGCGGGCTACGTCAGGAAAAAACGGCGGGCAAGATGCCGGCAATCAGTTGGTGAACGGGTTGCTAAGACGAATAGGGAAAAACAGTGTTGTAATGACTGATTTGTGTAAAAGTGTTTATAACGAAACTGAGACACGAATTGCCACCGTTATGAAAAAATAAATGTCCGGGGGCTTTTGTCAACGTCCGGCAAGCCAGTTTGAGATTATTTTCCCTCCGTCGGGTGTGAGCACGCTTTCGGGGTGGAATTGTATTCCCCTTATATCATACTTGCGGTGTCGCAGTGCCATGATATATCCATCTTGGCTCTCCGCTGTTATTTCAAGGCATTGCGGGAAGCCTTCCTTTGAAACGACCCATGAGTGATAGCGGCCCATCGCTATACGTCTGCCGCATCCGTTGAATACCGTGTCTGTGCCGGATTGCGTCCCGAAGGTTGCAACACCGTGGAAGACGCACGGCAGGTTCTCAAGCCTTGCGCCGAAGGCCTCGCCGATGGCCTGATGCCCGAGGCAGACACCGAAAATTGGCTTGCGCCCGGCGTATGTCATTATCACGTCGTTGAGTATTCGCGTATCAGATGGCACGCCGGGCCCAGGTGAAATCATTATCTTGTCAAACCGTTCCAGGTCACAGACGTTGAATTTGTCGTTGCGCAACACCGTAGCGTCTGCCCCAAGACTATTAATCAGATGGTACAGGTTGTATGTGAAGCTGTCGTAATTATCTATGATAACAATCTTCATCTATTTTCTTGTTTCCCTTATAAAGGCGCCGAGCCTTTCCACGTCTTTCATGCCAGTCTCTGTTTCAAAGCTGTCGTTGATATCTATGCCAGCAAACATTTTGTGACTGAATTTCCTGATAACTTCTGCGTCCTCAATGTCAAAATCATATCCCAGTAAAAACGGGACGTCCCCTTTGTAACCCTCCAGAATGTCAAGACTTGGCTTTTTGCTGCCGTTCACGCTTTTCATATAGAACAGCAGCAGGTCGGCATGTCCTTCATATCCGAGGCTCTTTTCCAGTTCATCTTTGCCACTTACCGTAATCCTCTTTATTATTTTCAGGTCTTTCTGAATGTCAGGGACAACGCTCCTCTTCAGGTTGTCAATCATTATGCTGCTCTCGTCACCGTTTAGTTGGACATATTGCAGATTGTAGTTGTATATACGGGAAATTATGGTCTGTGGCATGTCGTCAACAAACACGCCGGCCTTTTGCACGGTTTTATTCCGGACCTCTTCGTCCATGTCCTGTCTTGCTTTCCCGGCGCGCCTCAGCTTTTCAAACCGTTCCCTGCTGTAGTCGGGTATAATCCCGGCATTAGCGGAAATCATCTTTACATATCTTGGATTGCCGGGATAGAATGTGAAGCCAATCATATCCACGCCCAGGGCAATCACTTCGCGGATATTTTCTTTCTCGCACAGGCCGCAAACTTTTATCAACATATTATCGCTCATCAACGTTTGTATGTGTGCAAAGTTACATATACTTATCAAAACATCAAACTTTTTACTTGTTTTTTAGTTTTCCGTTACACTTTAACAGTTTGCACAAACTTGCTTCGCATACCTTATAATTAATATAATGCACCGGTTGTATTCCGTGTGTGTGAAATATTTTCAAGCATTTGTGTAATAAAACACGACTATGTTGCGTTGTTAAAATAAAAAGAGGAATTAAGTCAAAAACAATTTTTAATCAACCAAAGCCTATGAAGTATTTTACTCCTGAAGAAATGAAGCCGTCTGAACACACATTGAATCTTATACGGCAGATAGCATACACCTACCGCGTGTTCAAGAACAATGGCAAAAACCAGTTTTACTGTCTGAATTAACAATATGGCAATCGTTTCACCTTCGCTGCTCTCAGCCAATTTTATTGACTTGCAGTCGGACATCGACATGATAAACAAAAGTGATGCCGACTGGCTTCACATGGATATAATGGACGGTGTGTTCGTCCCGAACATCTCTTTCGGCTTTCCTGTGCTTGATGCGGTAGCCAAGGCTTGCGTCAAGCCGCTTGATGTTCATTTCATGATAGTCAACCCCGAGCGTTACATAGCGCGCACCGCAAAGACCGGGGCTATGATGATGAATGTGCATTACGAGGCATGCACGCATCTCAACCGCACAATACAGGAAATACACGAGGCTGGCATGAAGGCTGGCGTCACCCTTAACCCCGCCACGCCGGTGTCTTGCCTTGAGGACATTATATGCGATGTGGATATGGTTCTGCTGATGAGCGTAAATCCCGGCTTCGGAGGACAGAAATTCATCGGGAATACCATAAACAAGACGAAGCGTCTCCGCAGGCTGATTTCCGAGTCCGGATCAAATGCCCTTATTGAGGTCGACGGGGGAGTGCAGGGCGACAATGCCCCTCGCCTTGTCGAGGCTGGCTGCGACGTGCTCGTGAGTGGCAGTTACGTCTTCCGTGCTTCCAATCCTTGTGATGTCATAAGGCAGATGAAGGAACTATAGGGCACATGCTGGCGCGGCAGCCGCGCATGCGCGTCACACCATGCTAAGCACCACATTGTTCTCTTTCGCGATGCGCCGCATGTTTATTATGGCATAGCGCATCCGCCCGAGGGCAGTGTTGATGCTCACGCCGGTGGTCTCTGCTATTTCCTTGAACGACAGTTCCTGGTAGTAGCGCATGAAAACCACCTCGCGCTGCGATGGCGGCAGTTTTTCCATTATCCGCCTCACGTCGCGCAGCACCTGTTCGTTGACATAGTTGGCTTCCGCGAATCCGTCAAGAATATCCTTGGGGTTCAGGTTGCTAAGGTCGTTGTCCTTAGTAGGCTCGATTATGTTTTTCGCTTTCTGTTCGCGAAACCAGTCCATTACGGCATTGTGCGCAATGCGCATCACCCATCCCGAGAACCTGCCGCATGGACGGTACTGCCCGTGGTTGAGTTTGGCAATGGCCTTGAGGAATGTCTCCTGGAAAATGTCTTCCGCGATGTCCTTGTCGCGCACCACGAACTGTATGTATTGGAACAACTTGTCCTTGGTGCGTTCCAAAAGCAAGTCAAACGCACGGTTGTTCCCATAGACATAAGATAAAGCCAACTCCTCGTCGGTCATATCATGCAAATCTTTCATCTTCTATATTCGTTATTTTATCGAAGTAAAGATATATTCTATAGGCAACCGTATTTTTAAGTTAATTATTTTTCATGCAATACTTGTCTTTACCAGGCAGAGTCATTGCTTTTGATGTGTGCAAAGATAAGCAGAAATGTTCTGCCATGCAAATAATTTAATAATTTTGTGATAAAAAGTTTGTGGGTAATTAAAAAAGTCGTATATTTGCACCCGCTAAGGTTCACCATGCGGTGATTAATAGGGAACGGGGCGAAAATCCCCGACTGTCTCGCAGCTGTGAGTCCCTTTTTAAGTACTGAAGCAAAAAAACCACTGCCCCTTGTTTCAATCTTGGGCGGGAAGGAGCATCAGTACGGGACGTAGTCAGAAGACCTGCCTTAAGCCATGAAGGTTTGTTTCTCTCGATGCAAGGGACTCAGGCAAACAATTCAGGAAGGAAATTACAATTATTGCACATAGTGCGGTATTGTGTTATGACGTAAACAGAGAACCTACGTGTATTATTATATAAGTTTTTTTAAAGAAGGAATGGGCGAGACCGTGAGGCCTCGCCCGTTTTGCGTGTATGGGCAGGCACTGCGCCGTCACCGTGTCATTTCATGCCTTTATGAGTTCCGCCATTACCGAGTCGCTCACGAATATCCCTTTGCGTGTGAGGTGTATGTTGTCGCCGCTTACGGCAAGCAGTCCGCGTTCGCGCATTTGTCTCGCATTTCCCAGCAGGTACTCGCGCTGCTCCCCGTTGAGGTCGTTCAGGCAGATGCCCTCGCGTGTGCGCAAGGCGGTTGTCACTATGTCGTTGTAGTGCGTGTCCGTGTCAATGACCTCGCTGCCGCCGACAGGACGCCTGCCTGTTTTCGCAATCCTGATGTATTCCTTTATGTCAGCGATGTTCCACGACCGTTCGCGCATGTCGTATGAGTGGGCCGCCGCCCCGATGCCTATGTAAGGGACGTCTTTCCAGTAGTTGCTGTTGTGAGCCGAGCGGAACGGCGAGCGTTTGCCTCCTGTTGCCGTCAGCCTCGCGAAATTTGATATTTCGTAATGCTCATAACCCGCTGCGGCCATCATGTCAATCAGTGTTTCAAACATGGCAAGGCTCAGTTCCTCGCCGCATTCGTTTATCTTGCCGTTCTTCAGCATGGCGTGCAGCGGCGTGCCGTCTTCATACATGAGGCTGTATGCCGATATGTGCTGCGGATGCAACGACAGGGCATGCCTTATGTCATCCTCCCATTCGCCAAGTGTCTCGCCGGGGAAGCCGAACATAAGGTCGATGCTTATGTTGCCGACGCCCGCGTCACGCAATGCGGCGACCGCACCATCAACCTGTGCCGCATTGTGCCGCCGCCTTATGAATTTCAGGCGCTCGCCGGAGAATGTCTGCGCGCCGAGGCTTACGCGGTTGAACCCCATGTCTGCCAGCCCCCGCGCATACTCTTTGCTGATGTCGTCGGGGTTGCACTCCACAGTGATTTCCGCGTCCCGCTCCACATGGTACACCTTGTTTATATTATATACAAGGGTGCGGAGCTGGCTGGAAGTCAGTTGTGACGGGGTCCCGCCGCCGAGATATACTGTTCCTATGTCGCTGCCCGCCTCGCGCAGCGGCATCTCGCGGACAAGCGCGGCAATGTAGTCGTCGCGCAGAGTCAGCAGCGTGGTGCTGTAGAAGCCGCAATAAAGGCAGCGGCTCTCGCAGAATGGAATATGAATGTATAATGATTTCAAACCGTTCTAAAAACGTTAAACCTTAACCAATAATTATACCGTCAATGCAAAATAACGTTAAACAGAATGCAATTATCCGCACTTGTTTTTCAATTCTTAATTTAATTCACTAACTTTAACCCCCACAATGTAATTGACTTCAATATAAACCTAAATCATAATGGTATGAAAGTATATCAAACTAACGAAATCAAAAACATCGCGTTGCTTGGCAGTGCGGGTAGCGGCAAGACCACACTTGCCGAGAGTATGCTGTTCGAAAGCGGAGTGATAAAGCGTCGCGGAACGATAGAGGCGAAGAACACCGTAAGCGATTATTTCCCGGTGGAGCAGGAATATGGATACTCCGTTTTCTCAACGGTGTTCAATGTGGAGTGGAACAACAAGAAACTAAACATCATCGATTGCCCGGGAAGCGACGACTTCGTTGGCGGGGCAATCACTGCGCTCAACGTGACCGACCAGGCCCTGGTCCTGATAAACGGCCAGTATGGCCCGGAAGTGGGAACGCAGAACGCATTCAGATATACCGAGAAACTGAAGAAACCGGTAATATTCCTCGTTAACCAGCTTGACCGCGAGAACTGCGACTTCGATTCCGTGATGGCAAAGATGAAAGACATATACGGTTCCAAGTGCGTGCAGGTGCAATACCCGGTTGCGACGGGTCCCGGCTTCAATTCAATCATCGACGTGCTGATGATGAAGAAATATTCCTGGAAGCCCGAAGGCGGCGCGCCGATAATAGAGGACATACCAGCCGGAGAGATGGACAAGGCGAAGGAGTTGCACGCCGCGCTCGTCGAGGCTGCGGCAGAGAACGACGAGGCTCTTATGGAGAAGTTCTTTGAGGAGGAAACATTGTCCGAGGACGAGATGCGCGAGGGAATCCGCAAGGGACTCATAACGCGCGGCATCTTCCCCGTGTTCTGTGTCTGCGGAGGCAAGTCGATGGGAGTGCGCAGGCTGATGGAGTTCCTCGGAAACGTGGTGCCTTTCGTCAGCGACATGCCGAAGGCCCGCAACACACGCGGCGAGGAAGTGCCTGCCGACAGCAGCGCGCCGACATCAATCTATTTCTTCAAGACAGGCATGGAGCCGCACATTGGCGAGGTATCGTATTTCAAGGTTATGAGCGGAACTGTAAAGGCAGGGGCAGACCTCACCAATGCCGACCGTGGATCGAAAGAACGGTTGACCGCAATCAACGTGTGTGCCGGGGCAAACCGGCAGGCCGTCGACGAACTTTGTGCCGGCGACATTGGCTGCACGGTGAAACTGAAGGATGTGAAGACTGGCAACACGCTGAACGGAAAAGATGTTGAGAACCGCTTCGACTTCATAAAATATCCAAACTCGAAGTACTCGCGTGCCGTAAAGGCCGTCAATGAGAGCGAGACGGAGAAAATGATGGCTGCACTGACAAGGATGCGTCAGGAAGACCCGACGTGGGTCGTGGAGCAGTCGAAGGAACTGAGGCAGATCATTGTCCACGGACAAGGCGAGTTCCACCTGCGCACGCTGAAATGGCGCATGGAGAACAACGAGAAGATACAGATAACTTACGAGGAGCCGAAAATACCTTACCGCGAGACCATAACAAAGGCTGCGCGTGCCGACTACCGCCACAAGAAACAGTCGGGTGGCGCGGGACAGTTTGGCGAGGTTCACCTCATCGTTGAGCCGTATGCGGAAGGTATGCCGGACCCAACGGTGTACAAGTTCGGTGGCCAGGAGTATCGCATGAACATAAAGAGCAAGGAGGAAATCGACCTCGAATGGGGTGGGAAACTCGTGTTCCTCAACTCTGTCGTCGGAGGCGCCATAGACGCACGCTTCATGCCGGCAATACTAAAGGGTATCATGGCACGCATGGAGCAGGGACCGCTCACCGGATCGTATGCACGCGACGTGCGCGTCGTGGTCTATGACGGCAAGATGCACCCGGTTGATTCAAACGAGCTCTCGTTCATGCTCGCCGCACGCCAGGCATTCGCAGAGGCGTTCAGGAACGCAGGCCCGAAAATCCTCGAGCCTATATATGACCTTGAGGTGTTTGTACCGTCCGACTATATGGGCGACGTGATGAGCGACTTGCAGAGCCGCCGCGCGCTTATAATGGGCATGGACAGCGAGGCAGGCTATCAGAAACTGGCTGCGAAGATACCCCTGAAGGAACTGGCGAACTACTCCATCGCGCTAAGTTCGCTGACGGGCGGACGCGCTTCGTTCTCGACGAAGTTCGCAAGTTACGAGCTCGTTCCAACAGACATACAGAACGAACTCATCAAGCAGCATGAGGCAGAACTTGCCGAGGAGGATTAAACAGGCAATGTGCCACGGACTTGTCTGACAACGTGAAAAATCCTGAAAGCCAACCCACGGCTTTCAGGATTTTTGTTGGAGAATTTCGGAGCAAAACGCAGGGACTTGCAGAGCGCAAGTCCGCACATGTATACGTTTGCATACAGTTCTGATGTTTTGTTTACGGACTTACAGGGCGTAAGTCCCTACAGGTGTGAACCCCTGCCAGGCAATCACAATCTGCCATACGGCAATAAATTTATGACAAGATGAAGGAATGGTTTTCCCGTCAACGGTTTGGATTAATTAAGTCTTTTGTCGCATTTGGACATGCACGTGAAAGTAAAACCGCCGAATTTATGGAGCAAATACGCCGTAATTGGTGAGCAAATACGCCGAATTTGGTGAGCAAATACGCCGAATTTACTCTGCGACTGGTTACAAATGAGAAACTGGATGGCAATGCACCACCGCATAGAATGCAATCACTAAGGTCAGCGACGGAAGTTTGTATGGATTTAGCAGGGCGTGCCAAAATTGGCGTGCCTTCAATGACGGGATGCATTGGCTTGCTTGTGCATGGGACTTAATCGCGCATGTCCCTTACCGGTAATTGCGGGCAGCCGTAAACCGATGCGTCCTTTAGCCATTTCAACAAACATTTAATGATATATAATTAATTAATATCAATTACAACATGGTTATTTGGTTAATTAAATCAAAATTAACCAAATTATTTAACTTATTATGAGCGGCTAACGGGAAAAGATGTTATTTTTGCAAATGTGAACGAAAGTCTTGCGTGCTTTCTTGCAATAAAGGACTGGTAAATAATATGAAGAAAAGAACGATTTGGACAATAGCAACCGTCATGGGGTTAAGTTTCCTCGGCTTGCTCTTCCTGCAACTCAGTTACATCGAGGAGATGGTGAAAATGAAGAAGGAGCAGTTCGACGAGTCGGTAAATCGCTCGCTCTATCAGGCCTCCCGCAACCTTGAGCTGAACGAGACGCTGCGCTACCTTGAGGCGGATGTTGACAGGACGAGGCACGGCATTGCAGTCAAGGACTCTGTGGCAGGCGGCGCAGGAACACAGTCGCACGAACTTATGTCTGCAAACGACAACGGCACTGTGTACCCGTCGTTCCAGCTAAAGACCATGGCAATGAAGCCTTCGCAGATGCCAAAGGGAATAATCCTGCGCAATGACAAGAATGCCCTTTCTGAGGCGTCGAAGTCAATGAAGGAGATGGTGAAGAACCGTTATGTATATCAGAAGGCACTGCTCGACGAGGTGGTTTACAGTATCCTGTACACAGCGTCGGAAAAGCCTCTCGGGGAGAGAGTTAACTTCAGGATGCTCGACCAAGACATCAAGGCGGAACTGATGAACAACGGTATAAACATACCATACCACTTCGCGGTTATGACGCAGGATGGACAAGAGGTGTACCGCTGCCCCGACTATACAGAGGACGGAGAGGAATACAGTTACAGCCAACTGCTGTACCGCAACGACCCACAGCAGAAGTCGGGCGTGGTAAAGGTGCATTTCCCAACCATGAACAGTTACATCTTCTCGTCGGTGCGCTTCATGATACCGTCGATAGTGTTCACTCTCGTGCTGCTGTTAACTTTCATATTCACGATAGCCGTGATATTCCGCCAGAAGAAACTCACGGAGATAAAGAACGACTTCATCAACAACATGACGCACGAACTGAAGACACCCATATCGAGCATCTCGCTCGCCGCGCAGATGATGAACGACGAGGCAGTGGCGAAGAGCCCAACGATGATGAAGCACCTCGGAGGGGTGGTCGACACCGAGTCGAAGCGGTTGCGATTCCTCGTGGAGAAGGTGCTGCAGATGTCGATGTTCGACGACCGCACGGCAATCTTCAAGAAGAAGGAGCTCGACCTCAACGAGATGGTGGAGAATATCGCCAACTCGTTCACACTGCGCGTCGAGCACACAGGCGGAAAGATAAACACGCTCATGGAGGCGGAAAACTCGAAGATATACGTTGATGAGATTCATTTCTCAAACGTGATACACAACCTCATGGACAACGCCGTGAAGTACAGGAAGGAGGATGGCCCGCTGATACTGGATGTGCATACGTGGAATGCAAACGGGAGGCTGATGCTGTCAATAAAGGACAACGGCATAGGGATAAAGAAGGAAAACCTGCGGAAAGTGTTCGACAAGTTCTACAGGGTGCATACCGGAAATCTGCATAATGTCAAGGGATTTGGGCTCGGACTGGCATACGTCAAGAAAATAGTTGACCTGCACAGGGGAGAGATAAAGGTGGAGAGCAACTACGGCAAGGGAACGACGTTCACCATCTCGCTGCCGGAAATCGTATAGCGATGAGGCGCACGCGGCGTGGACTGCATCACAGACAATTACAAATTTAACTTTTAATATACAGAATTATGGAAGAACAATTGAAAATCTTGCTTTGCGAGGACGATGAGAACCTCGGAATGCTGCTTCGTGAATATCTGCAGGCAAAGGGCTTTTATGCAGAGTTGTGTACTGACGGAGAGGCCGGTTACAAGGCTTTCCTGAAAAACAAGTTCGACATTGCCGTGCTTGACGTGATGATGCCAAAGAAGGACGGCTTCTCGCTGGCACAGGACATACGTCAGGCAAATGCCGAGATGCCGGTTATCTTCCTCACTGCCAAGACGTTGAAGGAGGACATCCTCGAGGGCTTCAAGATCGGGGCTGACGACTATATAACAAAGCCGTTCTCGATGGAGGAACTCGTGCTGAGAATAGAGGCGATACTGCGCCGCGTGCGCGGGAAGAAGTCGAAGGAGAGCACGCAGTATAAGATAGGAAGGTTCATGTTTGACACCCAGAAGCAACTGCTTACCATCGGTGACAAGCAGACGAAACTGACCACGAAGGAGAATGAGTTGCTGGCTCTGCTGTGCAGCCACGCCAACGAAATACTGCAGCGCGACTTCGCACTGAAGACCATCTGGATTGACGACAATTACTTCAACGCGCGCTCCATGGACGTGTATATCACGAAACTGCGCAAGCACCTCAAGGACGACGACCAGATAGAAATAATCAACATCCACGGCAAGGGATATAAACTCATAACGCCGGAGGAGGATTGACATGGATGGCTGGATGCCAGCCATCTGGCATTGAGGGATGGTTGCGGACTACCGCCTGCATTATATGTTGCCGGCAGGCAGCCCGCAACTATCTTTCGTCGTATGATGACTTCATCGCTGCGACATGCGCGCATACTCCTGCCAATATGAGGAATACGGACAAAAACAGGGGAACATTGCTCGGTGTCCACCTGAAAAAGGAACACAGGACGAGCAGAAGCGTACCTGTGTATATGAAAACCATGCCGATGTATGGCTTCATTTTTCTCAGCAGTCTCTTCATTTCGCCTGCAAATGTATGAAATATTCGATATAATATCACATGTTTCAATGGCTTTGTGCGCGCGAAGGGTTAATTATGCTTAAATGTATGCGGCTTGCAAGTATATGAAAGTGTATATGTAATAGAAAATTAGTACCTTTGCACCCGCTTTGGCATAGTCCATGGCACAATATATTTATTAACAATTTATAAACAATCAGTATGTATCAATACGAAACCGTTTTCATTTTGACTCCCGTTTTGTCTGACGAACAGACAAAGGAAACGGTCGCTAAGTTCAAGAAAATACTCACCGACAACGGTGCTGAGATCCTGAACGAGGAGGCTTGGGGATTGAAGAAACTGGCTTACCAGATTGAAAAGAAGACATCGGGATTCTATTTCCTTGTCGAGTTCAAGGCAGAGCCTACAGTTATCAAGACTTTCGAGACCGGATTGCGCCGGGACGAGAAGGTCATCCGTTTCATGACAGTTAAACTCGAGAAGCACGCCGCAGAGTATGCAGAGAAGAGAAGGAACAAATTCATTAAAAAAGAGGAGGCATGACCATGGCAGCACACGACAGTGAAATACGTTATTTGACAGCTCCTTCCATCGATACGAAGAAGAAGAAGTATTGCCGTTTCAAGAAGAGCGGCATCAAGTATATTGATTACAAAGATCCAGAGTTCCTGAAGAAATTCCTCAACGAGCAGGGCAAGATACTTCCCCGCCGCATTACGGGAACATCCCTCAAGTACCAGCGCCGCGTGGCACAGGCAGTGAAGCGCGCACGCCAGATCGCGCTGCTGCCGTATGTGACAGACTTGATGAAATAAACCTAAAAACCTAAGATAAACATGGAAATTATACTGAAAGAAGATATCATAGGATTGGGTTACAAGAACGACATCGTAACCGTTAAGAAAGGCTATGGCCGCAACTACCTGATTCCTTCAGGTAAGGCTGTTATCGCAAGCGAGAGTGCCAAGAAGGTTCTCGCAGAGAACTTGAGGCAGCAGGCACACAAACTCGCGGCTCTGAAAAGCGCGGCAGAGGAAAAGGCTGCCAAACTCGAAGGCGTTACTGTGGAGATAGCGGCAAAGGTTGCGGCAACCGGGCAGTTGTACGGTTCGGTAAACGCTGCCAAGGTTGCGGAGGCTCTTGCAGAAAAGGGCATTGAGATTGACCGTAAGATCATCACCATGCGCGATGTGAAACTGGTGGGGGAATATGAGGCGGTGGCTCATTTCCACAAGGACGTAGAGGTGAAGATACCTGTGTCGGTGGTTGCAGAGACAGTGCCGGAAAAGGCCGGGGCAGAGAAACCTGCGGTTGCTGAAACGGAAACGCCTGCGGTTGCCGAGGCTGAGACGCCTGCCGACGGCATGGCTGACGGGAACGCCCTGCCCGAGAGCGAGGCTGCGCCCTCCGGGGAAGCCCCGGCGGAGGCATAGGCATAAACCCCATCGCAAGTGGATTTTGCGCTGTAAAGCATTTTTATAAGTGTGTCCCGGGTACCGGCATTGCCGTTGCCCGGGATTTTTGCGTCACATACCGTCCCTCACCTGCAACGGTGTCTTGCCGAAGCGGGCTTTGCAGAATGAGCGCATGTCCTGGACCGTCCTGAACCGCAGGGTCTCGGAAATTTCCTGCTCGCCTTGCGTGGTGTTGAGCAGCATTTCCTCCATTCTCTTCATGCGCATGTCAGACATCCACTCCAGCGGCGGCTTCTTGAAAACCTTCTTGAAGTGACGCACGAACGTGGGGTAGCTCATGTTCATCTGCGAGGCAATCTCCTTTACCTGCGGCCAGTCTTTTGACAGCCTCATGACATCGTTGTAGAAGCTTACGCCCGGGTCGTGTATTGGGGCGATGAACTCCTGCAGGTCACTGGGGCGGCAGTATGCCTGCAGCACCGCCGCCAGCTCGCGCTGCTTCATGGCGTGTATGTCGCAGCACAGCAGCCCGTCGGTGATGTAGCCCGTCATCTGCCGCACTATGGCCTTCACCTCGGGCATCATCAGCAGCACCTTGCCGCGCGCCGGCTCCGTTGCCTGCACATGCGCCTCGCTCACTATGCGGTGGCAGAAGTTCATGCTGTCGCCCTGTATTATCAGACGCAGGCACATGGAGTTTTCCAGAGCCTCCACCGAGGTGCCCCCAGACATCGTGGCGGTCACCATGCATCCCTCGTCGACCGTTGTGGAGTCGCCCTCGGGGAACTTGATGCGTATCCTGCCGCTTATCACGAATATCACCATGGGCAAGGGGATTATGTCGGTCAGCACCTCGCCCTTGCTTCCCGTTACGAGACCGAAGCCTATCGGCTTCTCGCCGATGTACTGCGGGCAGCCTTGGTGTTTGTTGATGTAGTAGAATTTCATCTCGCTTGCTGTATATTATTTGTTCTTTCTATCCTCAAATTTAACCATAAACGTGCAATCCCAACGGTTTTAATAACCTTAATTAACTATGGGGGGGGGGTATTTTACTTTTCTTTAACATTATGTCCGACAAATTGATATGTATATAAGTCAGTATGATTGTCCGTTATGTCCGCCGTCCGCCTTTTTAATGCTAACTTTGCACACGATTCAAAAGCTGTGGGACTGTGTCAGTTTCAGACGGTGTCTCAACATACATTATATATAAGGTGTATGCTGCGGTGCGCGGAGCGGTGGCGTTCCATGCTTTGTGTTGGATGTATATGTTTTATTTTGTGTATAGTTAATCGAAAAAACAAATGGGAAAGAAAAAGTATTGCACTCCGGCCATCCTGCTGTTACAGGGAGGCGCAGACCCTGGAACGGGGGGGGGGAGTCATGACCCGAACTGGCCAAGTGCCAAGGGTGTTGACTACGAGCCCGAATGGGAAGAGAACGAGGAAAGACCGCTGTGGGAATAGCCTCCGCTTTTCCTTTGCCGGGGCGCGGTGCCGGCATTGCCGCAGCGTTTGCCCCAGGGGTGAAAATGGGAAAATTAAAGAAAAAACAAAAAAAACAATTGTGAAATGAAAAAGTTTTTTACGGCAAGGTATCTGTTACCTTTGCTCCTGGCGTGCCTGACGGCAACGGGGGCAAATGCAGTGGAGCCGCTGAAGTACTATGTATCGCAGAAGCGGGGCAACGACAACCGCAACGGTACGTCGTGGAACGCGGCCTTCCAGACGCTCGACGCCGCGCTGCGTGCGGTGAACAGCAACGAGAACCTCTCGGCGGTGATCTACATGGCCGAGGGAAAGTATGACGTAAGCGTGAACCCCGTCAAGAGCAAAAAAGGCCAGGCTGGGTACTACACGCTGACGCGGTCCGGCGAGAACCTGCGCATCTACGGAGGCTTCCCGACACCGGGCTCGCAGACGGAGCCGCACGACACGTGCTCCAACAACCCGAAGCGCTATGTGACCGAGCTGACATCGTCACAAAAGACGACAGAATCGGTGTTCAGGACAAACGCCGACAACCAGACGCTCGTCCTGAGGGGCCTCACGTTCAACTCGGTGAACTTCGTGGGCAACGCCTACAACGGCTCGCTCGTGACGCTCGACAACAACAACCGCCACGACGTGACTTTCGACATGACCGACTGTCAGGTGAACTACTACCGCTCGTCCGGCGCGGGCGCCATCTACGTCTACGGCAACATCAACAACCCCAGCGTGCGACTGCACCGCGTCGAGGTGTTCCGCGGAGAGTCGTTCGGGGCAACGGGCGGAGGCTTCCTCGTCTCATCAATCATCGGCGACAAGATAAACACCAAGATCGACCTGAGCTACGTCACCTTCCATGACGTACAGCATGTCGGCGCAGTGCAGCAGGCATGCCTCGTGGGATGGACCAACGCCGGCGACTGGGCCGCCAACCCCGACGCATACGTGCGCATGGACCACATCCAGGTGAACAGGGCAATCGGCAGCACGGCGTCAAGCGAGCAGGGCACCTTCTTCTTCGAGGGCTTCAAGAACATCACCGTCACCAACTGCAACTTCCACAACAGCAGGGCCAGCGACGGCGGAGTGATGCGCATTGCGAGCTTCGTCAACTTCTTGTCAGAGAACAACTCATACTTCAACAACTTCGGAGGAGACATGGGCGGCGCAATAAAGATTTACGACGGCGGGCAGGCAAAATGCAAGATAGACGTTACCTGTCCTGACAAGAGGCGCAGCGTCGTCTTCCGCAATGACGAGTTCCACGGCAACGCGGCTGGCGTGTCGCTTGCCAAGGGTGACGGCGGCGCCGTTTACCTTGACCTCATGAAAAACTCATACCCCTGCGACGTGACCGTCGACAACTGCAACTTCAACGAAAACACCACGGCGGCGCTCGAAGGCGGCGCGATGTGGATCAACGTGTCTGGAGCAGTGGCAATAACAAACTCGCGGTTCTGCCGCAACAAGTCCAACACCAAGGCAGCCAGCGGGACCGGTGCGGGCGGCGCAATCCGCGTGCAGAACGCATCGAAACTCACCGTCAGCGGCACCATCTTCAATGAGAACGTCTCGAAGAAGGGCGGTGGCGCCATCGAGATAGAGACCGACAAGGAGTTCGGCTTCAGCAACTGCGTCTTCGAGAACAACCAGTGCAAAGATGGAAAAGAAATCGGCGGCGTGATATACCCCTCGGGCGGAGCGGTGGCAGTCCCCGCAGGTTATGGCAAGTTCACCAACTGCCGCTTCACTGGCAACACCACCAACACCTGCGGAGGCGCCGTGAGCATCCGCAACAACCGACAAAACCCAGATAAGCCGATAGAGTTCGAGAATTGCGAGTTCGACGGCAACACCGCCAACAACGGCGGAGCCATCGGGCAGATGAGCACCACGCACGAGTTGCATGTATACAACTGCGTGTTCACCAGCAACAATGCGCGCGGATACGAAAAGGCGGGCAACGGCGGCGGCGCAATCTCGCAGAGCGACGCATGCAAGGGAATGGTACTAAAGGGCAACCTCTTCAAGGGCAATGTGTCGAAGGGCGGCGGTGGTGCCGTGTGGCAGAGAACCGGCTGGTTGTACTCGGAGAACAACCGCTACTACAACAACCGCGCCGAGGTAGGTGGCGTGTTCCAGGTACAGCGTGCGGACGGTATAGATTATAGTAAACCAGAGGGGGTTGTCTCACACTCCGACGTGTTCTACGGTAACGTGGCGGAGAACACCACCAACGCAAGTGGCGCGAGCGCGCAGGGCGGCGTGTTAGACCTCTTTATGTTACAGAAAGGTACGGTGACGTTCAAGGACGGCGTTTTCGTCAACAACGTATCGAAGAGCCAAGGCCTTGGCGGGGCGATATATGCGAGGTCGTGTACCTATGATTTAGTGGGCAATATCACCTTGATTGACTCGATATACAACTGCACGTTCTACAACAACAAATGCCTCAATGCACAGAACCAGCTTGTCACGACGATAAAGGGTTCAGATGTCACAGGCTTTGATGATACATATACGCGCATCAAAGTGTGGAGCAGCAGGTTTCAGTGCGCCAAGAGCATCTATCAAAGTATTTCGAAACCAAAACACTGGCAGGAAGGGGACAATGCCGTGGTATACAACTACAACACTGACCCCGGCACGCCCGAAACGGCAGATCCCAACAACGGTCAGGGCTACGCAACGCCGACCCCTGAAGAGATCGGCACAGAGGAGAACCCAGGCGTGAAGATTGCCTGCAAGGACATCAAAGAACGCCCCGACATAGACAACAGTATGCCGCACGCGGACATCACCGTAAGCGACAAGGCGCCAAAGTCTTTCGCGTCATACTGCGCCGGCGACGCTGACTACTGGGCAACGTTCCAGAGCATGGGCGGCGAGGGACCGTTCAAGTTCAAATACGACGTGTGGAGGCACAAGGGCAAGCACGACATCGAGAAGGTGGTGAGCGGCGCGACCGCAGAGACCTCGAGCACCAAGATAAAGACACCGGACATCATCGTGCCGATATACGACTATGACCAGCCAATCACCGAGAACGGAGAAATTGTAGGCTATAAGCAAATCGGCACCGACACTATACCCGGTACGGAGGAGTATCCGGACACCGTGACGGTGCGCGGGGCATCGCTCATACCGGCCAACAAGATAGAGGCTGGATACCTGTACACCATAATCATTACACAACTCACCGACCACTTCGGCGAGGTGTACCACTACGACTGCTTCGGAGATTTCAACCTACAGCGTGAGTTCTCGCAGAACGTAGGCGCGCAGATATTCTTCAAGGAGTGCACTGTGACGCCCGGCGACAAGGACTGGGACGACGACGGCATACTGAACGATACCGAGTGCAGCGACATCCAGGCCGACAACCTGACACTGAAAGACCATGATCTGGGCGACATGACCAACCCAAGGTGGGTGCGGTACAGGCCAGGGGTGAAGACGCAAGGCCTCTTCGCCACCATCGTCAACGATCCCAACTACCTCAACGACAAGCCGCAAGTGGGACGCGTGGTCACGCTGCTGCCGTCGGTACTCGACATCAATTCGGCGTCTAAAGACCCAATCACTCTTGACATCTCCGACAAGTTCGGATACAAAGCCGAAAGTGAAGCCGTGACCATTACGATCAGCAACTATG
The DNA here is from genome assembly GCA_900548585.1 of uncultured Prevotella sp. GTDB lineage: Bacteria > Bacteroidota > Bacteroidia > Bacteroidales > Bacteroidaceae > Prevotella. Next base: position 20,560 of record URLI01000019.1, read on the forward strand.
CCATTGACGATGACCGCTTCATGACACTCAACTCCAACGGCAAGACGATGACAACATGGGAGATTGGAGGCACCGCGCGGCCGTATGTGCTGATGCAGTCGACGCCGACATCGACGTTCCACGCCAACAACAATTTTGGCATAAACATCCTGACAAACGCCGCCGCGCTGTCGCAGACGGAACTCTACACCGACCTCAACGACGGACGCTACACTGTCTTCGAGAAGGAGGGCACAAAGAAGGTGCTGTTCAACAACGAGGACGCCGACCTGACACGCAATGTGGGACTTTCCTACCTGAACGTTGACCCGGAGAAGAAGTTCTTCGCATTCACACAGAGCGCCGACCAGAGCGGACAGGTGAACACGTTGGTAACGCTGATGCTGCCATGCGACGACGACATGGACGGCATACCTAACTTCTTCGACCTTGACAGCGACGGTGACGGATGCTCTGACGCCATAGAGGGCGGCGACAAAGTCACCGAGGATATGCTCGTAGGCTACGGCAAGGAAAACATGAGCATCCAGGAAGGCGGCATGATTGCCGGCAACGTGGATGCGGACGGAGTGCCGTTGGCCGTTTGCAAGGGCGGCGCAGCAGACGTTGACGGAAAGCAGGGCCAGACAGCCGGCTCGGCATACGACGACGATGAGAATGCCTGCGGCAACAACTACTGGCTGGGCATCATCGACAACGACTTCAACAATGGCGGCAACTGGACGGTGGGCGTTCCAAAGGAGGGACAGAGCATCGTCTTCGCCAACAACCAGCTCGACATCAAGGGCGACAACAAGGTGGCAGTGCGCGACATGAACCTGCCCGAGGGCAAGTTCCTAAACTTCCGCAAACTCGTGAACGAGGCGCCGAACGAGAAGTTCGTGGGTGAGGCCACGAAGAAGACACCGGGACACCCGGCAGTGGTGGTCGCTGGCAACGGTGGCATCACGGTGACCGAAGTGAAGGGCTTCGAGACCGACGGAGACAAGGACAAACTCCTTATCAAGACCACCGACGACGGAAAGCACGTTGGGTCATTCCTGCTGAATAACAAGAACTCTTGCGCATCCACCATATATGCCACAGTTGAGTACAAGTCGCTCGGCAAGTACGACTTCACGAAGACGCACACCGCCGTTGACGACCAGGACCAGACATCACCAGAGTACAGGAAGACACTTCCAGACTACTTCGACTGGCAGTTCATTGGCATCCCGGTGACGGAGGCAAAGAAGGGCGATGCCATCCGTAAACTCTACGTGAGGGCTTACGACGAGAAGGAGAACTCCGATCTGTACTACTACCGCAAGTGGAAATCAATCGGCAACGATGACGTGATGAAGGCATTCCGGGCATACGAGACAGTTCCGGTGCTCAAGGACAAGGCTGGCAACATCCTTGACCGCGGGACGTTCACCGGCAAGCTGAACCTCTGCGATCAGGAGATAGCCCTGACGCGTCATGCGAAGGTGGTTTCGGAGTCCAAGGCTGCCGATGAAAACGGCAAGCGCTACGGCCTGGGCTACAACATCGTGGGCAACTCGTTCACGTCGGGCATCGGCATTGGCAACGTCACTCTGGAATCCGGCGAGGAAGGCGTTGAGATGGACAACACCGTATACATCTACACCACCGGCCGCTGGAACGACTGGAAGACGCAAAGCGGACAATCGTCAACGTCAAAGGGAGGCTACGAGGCTGTACCTGTAAGCAAGGCCGGCGAGAACGGAATGACTGCCGTCATCGCACCAATGCAGGGCTTCATGGTCAAATACAAAGCCCCAACCGTTTACAGCGAGACGACCGGCAAACTCACCATCCCTTACGCATCGCACATTGACACTGTGTCGACTCCGCTGCGCGCAAGGCGCAACGGGACTGGCGAGGGCTTCAACCGAGGCAGCGTGCTGGTGAAGATGGACAACGGCAGCGTGTATGACAGGTTCTGGGCTTATCAGGAGCAGGACGCAACTGCGGCCTACGACAACGGCCTGGAGGGCGAGAAACTCAATATGGGCGAGCCGTCTGTGTTCGCCACGACGAGCGACGGCAAGAACGTACAGGTCTCCAGCCTGCCGACCATCAACGGAAGCACGTTCAGCGTGCAGACCGCCAAGGGCAAGGAGTATGACATGGAGCTGAACATGTGGCAGCTCGACTACGAGAACCTCAAGCTCGTTGACCTCGTGGGCAGGACGGTTACGCCGTTTGCCGAGGGCAAGGCACACTACTTCTTCACGGCAGACGTTGACGGCATACAGCACGACCGCTTCATGTTCGTCGACACCGACGAGACCGACTTCGACAGGATTGTCGATGCGGTGACAGGTATCAGCGACGTATCGGTGACCCTCGAAAAGGGCGAGGCAGTACTGTTCAACCTCTCCGGCGCGAAGGTTGGCACGTTCAGCCTGCCGCTCAGCGCACGGGAACTACGCGGACGTGTTCCGTCGGGTGTATATCTCGTGAGGGCTACAGACGGCGTGCATGTACAGACCGCAAAGATAGTCATCGACTAAGTCATGGCTTGAACACAGGGCTATGGCACGCCGCGTGCGCGCCGCCCTGCAAAATAACTCCCGCAGGCTTTCGCAGAGAAGCCTGCGGGAGTTCCGTTGTCGCGCCAGCCGCAAGGCTGCGAGTCAAATAAGGGTGTCTTTTCCACATTGCCGGCGTAATAATTTGTTATTTACAACCTTTATTGCTATTTTTGCACTCGTGAAATGATAAACACAATGCCTTATGGTTTATAAATACGATTTCCTCATTATCGGCGCTGGTGTCGCCGGAATGAGTTACGCCCTGAAGGTGGCCCGTGCAAGGAAAGGCAGCATTTGCATGATATGCAAGACGGCTCTTGACGAAGCCAACACTTCGTTTGCACAGGGAGGCATTGCCTCTGTCACTGATTTGCAACTTGACAACTTTGAAAAACACATTTCAGATACCATCATAGCAGGCGATTACATTTCTGACCGCGCAGCCGTGGAACAGGTGGTGCGCAATGCACCGGAACAGATAAACGAACTGCTGGGGTGGGGGGTCAACTTCGACAAGAAGGCAGACGGCTCGTTCGACCTGCACAGGGAGGGCGGTCACTCCGAGTTCCGCATCCTGCACCATGCCGACGACACCGGAGCAGAGATACAGCGCGGGCTGATGTATGCCGTGAGGAACAATCCCGACATTGAAATAAAGGAAAATCATTTTGCCGTTGAGATAATAACCCAGCATCATCTCGGTGCAAGGGTAACAAGGCGCACACCATATATCAACTGCTATGGCGCGTATGTGCTTAATCCTGACACCCAGAAGGTTGACACATATCTCTCGAAAGTAACGTTGATTTGTACCGGCGGGTGCGGGGCCGTTTATCAGACCACGACGAACCCGATAATAGCGACTGGGGACGGCGAGGCAATGGTTTATCGCGCCAAGGGAACGGTGCAGGACATGGAGTTCGTGCAGTTCCACCCCACGGCACTTTATTCACAGGGAGAGACACATCCGGCATTCCTTATCACCGAGGCGATGCGTGGCTACGGCGGCGTGCTGCGCCTGCCTACCGGAGAGTCGTTCATGGAGAAGTACGACAAGCGTCTGTCGCTTGCTCCGCGTGACATCGTGGCAAGGGCGATAGACAAGGAGATGAAGATGCACGGACTGTCGCACGTGTGCCTTGACGTGACACATAAAAACGCAGATGAGACACGCCGGCATTTCCCGAACATATACCTGAAATGCAAGACCATAGGCATAGACATCACCAAGGACTACATACCGGTTCGCCCTGCGGCCCATTACATGTGCGGAGGAATAAAGGTTGACCTCAACGGATGCTCGAGCATACAGCGTCTTTACGCCATCGGCGAATGTTCATGCACTGGGCTGCACGGTGGAAACCGCCTCGCCTCCAATTCCCTCATAGAGGCAGTTGTGTATGCCGATGCCGCCGCAAAGCATTCGCTGGAGCACGTTGACCTTTATGACTTCAACGACCAGATACCAGAGTGGAACGACGAAGGCACAATGACGAATGAGGAGAAGGTGCTTATCACGCAGAGCATAAAGGAGGTCGGTGAGATAATGTCGAACTATGTGGGCATCGTGAGAAGCAACCTGCGTCTGAAGAGAGCATGGGACAGGCTTGACATACTGTATGAGGAGACGGAGGAACTGTTCCGCCGCGTGAAGGCCAGCCGTGACATCTGCGAACTGCGTAACATGATAAACGTGGGATACCTGATAACCCGTCAGGCGATAGAGCGGAAAGAATGCCGTGGACTGCACTACACCATCGACTATCCCGTACATGCTTATGACAAGGCAAAGTGAACTGTGACGGCAATATATTGTATCCAGCAGATGAAAAAACATTAAAATTTTGGATAATTGATGGAAAAACAATAAATTTGCAGTTGATAGATAAATAACAAATTTGAACAAGCAAATCCAAATCTAATATATTACATAATGAATAACATCAAACGTATTGTTGAGTGCGTGCCTAATTTCAGTGAAGGCCGCGACATTAGTGTTATCAAACAGATTACAAACGAGATTGAGGGCGTGGATGGTGTGCGTCTGCTCGACGTTGACCCAGGGGAGGCAACAAACCGCACCGTGGTGACTTTCGTCGGCGATCCGGATGCCGTAGTGGAGGCTGCATTCCGCAGCGTGAGGAAGGCCGGGGAACTGATAGACATGCGCCAGCATCACGGCGCACACCCGCGCATGGGCGCCACCGACGTGCTTCCGCTCATCCCGGTTGCAGGCATAACGCTTGAGGAGTGTGCAGAGATGGCGCGCAAATTGGCAAAGCGCATTGCCGATGAGCTCGAGATCCCGTGCTATTGCTATGAGGCTGCCGCTTACACGAAGGAGCGCCGCAACCTTGCAGTGTGCCGCGAAGGTGAATATGAGGCGATTGCTGATAAACTTTCCACACCGGGCAAGCAGCCGGACTTTGGCGCAAGGCCAATCGACGAGCGTGCCGCACGGACGGGATGCACGGCAGTTGGCGCGCGTGACTTCCTCGTTGCGGTGAACTTCAACCTAAACACAACGTCAACCAGGCGTGCGAATGCCATAGCGTTCGATGTCCGTGAGAAGGGCCGCCCGGTGCGCGAGGGCAATCCAATCACCGGCAAACCTAAGAAAGACGCGAATGGCAAGACGGTGATGCAGCCCGGTACTCTCAAAAGCACAAAGGCCATAGGCTGGTTTATAGATGAGTACAAGATTGCACAGGTGTCAATGAACATCACCAACATCAACGTAACACCGCTGCACAAGGCGTTCGACGAGGTTTGCCGGTGCGCTGCGCTGCGCGGTGTCAGGGTGACGGGAACCGAAATCGTCGGTCTCATTCCCAAGCGCGTGTTGGTTGAGGCAGGACGTTATTTCCTGGAAAAGCAGAACCGCTCGACGGGCATTCCGGAGGAAGACATACTCCTGATTGCGATAAAGTCACTCGGGCTTGAAGACCTTAAAGAATTCAACCCGCGCGAGAAAGTGATAGAATATCTCCTTGAGGATGCAAACAAGAAGCCACTGCTCGCAGACCTGACAGTGAAGGATTTCGCACTTGAGACATCGCGCGAGAGTCCTGCGCCAGGCGGAGGAACCATTGCCGCATACATGGGAACGCTCGGCGCCGCGCTTGGAACGATGGTCGCGAACCTCTCCTCGCACAAGCCCGGATGGGACGTGCGGTGCCACGAGTTCTCCGTATGGGCTGACAAGGGGCAGGAACTTATGTCGGAGTTGATACACCTCGTAGATGAGGACACCGAGGCATTCAACCGAATAATGGCAGCATTCGGCATGCCGAAGAAAACCGAAGAGGACAAGGCTGCACGCAGCGAGGCAATACAGGCTGCCACATTGTATGCCACACAGGTGCCGCTCCGCACAATGAAGGCTGCCTTCGGCGCGTTCGAGATATGCAAGGCTATGGCGGAGGAAGGCAATCCCAACAGTGTCTCTGACGCCGGCGTCGGTGCGCTTGCTGCCCGCGCGGCAGTTCTCGGGGCCGGGCTCAACGTGAAGATAAACGCTTCCTCCCTGAAAGACCGTGAGAAGGCAGATGCTCTTGTGGCTGAGGCAGAGGATATGATTGCCAAGGCCAATGGGGAGGAAAAGAAGATCATGGCGATCGTAGAGAAGGTGATTGGTAATTTGTAATGTAATTAATAACTGGCAATAAAAATATAAAACAATATGACGAAAGAAGAATTTGCAAAAGAGATACGGGCTGGAATACCGCAGACACTGCCCGAAATGCCGCCATACGACAAAGGGATAAACCATGCCCCTAAGCGCAAGGACATCCTCACCGCAGAGGAGAAAAGGCTTGCGCTGCGCAACGCACTGCGCTATTTCCCTAAGGAGATGCACGCCGCGCTTGCGCCGGAGTTCGCAGAGGAACTGAAGAAATACGGACGTATATATATGTACCGCTTCCGTCCGACATACGACATGCATGCACGTCCGATCGATGAATATCCTCATCGCTCGGAGCAGGCGGCTGCAATAATGATGATGATACAGAACAATCTCGACAAGGCAGTGGCACAGCATCCGCATGAGTTGATAACATACGGTGGCAACGGTGCCGTGTTCCAGAACTGGGCACAGTATCGCCTCGTGATGAAATACCTCTCGGAGATGACCGATGAGCAGACGCTCGTGATGTACAGCGGACATCCGCTTGGATTGTTCCCATCGCACAAGAACGCGCCGAGGGTTGTCGTAACAAACGGCATGGTGATACCAAACTACAGCAAGCCGGACGACTGGGAGCGTGACAACGCACTCGGCGTGAGCCAGTATGGACAGATGACGGCAGGCTCGTATATGTATATCGGCCCGCAGGGAATTGTTCACGGCACGACGATTACCGTACTAAATGCCGCGAGAAAGGTGATGGGCGACAATCCAGAACGCATTCCGCTGTTCGTAAGTAGCGGCCTCGGAGGCATGTCTGGCGCACAGCCGAAGGCAGGTAACATAGCAGGCGTGGTTAGCGTTGTTGCGGAAATCAATCCTCTTGCTGCCAGGAAGAGATACGAGCAGGGATGGGTTGACGAGATGCACGACAATCTCGACGAACTGATACCTGCAATACGTAAGGCTGTAGAGGAGCATCATGTGGTTTCCATGGCATACGTCGGCAATATTGTTGACCTTTGGGAACGTCTCGCAAAGGACGAGATCCGCGTTGACCTTGGCAGCGACCAAACATCGCTTCACAATGCCTTCGCAGGTGGGTACTATCCTGTAGGAATGACGCTTGAGGAGTCAAAGAAGATGATGGCGGAGAAGCCTGAGTTGTTCGAGGAGAAAGTATATGAGTCCCTGCGCCGCCAGGTGGCTGCGATAAACAAGATTACCGCACGCGGGATGTATTTCTTCGACTATGGCAACGCATTCCTTCTCACTGCTGGCAGGGCAGGGGCAGACATCTTTGCAGAAGGCTCAAAGACGAAGTTCCGCTATCCGTCATACGTCCAGGACATCATGGGCCCGATGTTCTTTGACTACGGCTTCGGTCCTTTCCGCTGGGTTTGCTCTTCATGCAAGTCGGAAGACCTCGCCGTCACAGACCGTCTGGCCGCAGAGGTTCTTGAAGACATGCTCGGCAAGGCCACTGATGACATTAAGGGACAACTTGCCGACAACCTGCACTGGATACGGGAGGCAGGTAAGAATCATCTCGTCGTAGGCTCACAGGCGCGCATACTGTATGCCGACTCAGAAGGCCGAATGAAAATCGCACTCGCCTTCAATGATGCCATACGCCGTGGCGAGATCAGCCGTCCGGTTGTGCTTGGCCGTGATCACCACGACGTTTCTGGAACGGACTCCCCGTTCCGCGAGACATCCAACATATACGATGGCTCGCAGTTCTGTGCGGACATGGCCGTGCAGAATGTCATAGGCGACTCGTTCCGTGGCGCAACGTGGGTCAGCATTCACAACGGCGGAGGCGTTGGCTGGGGCGAAGTGATAAACGGCGGCTTCGGCATGGTCATTGACGGAAGCGAGGAATCAGACCGCAAGATACGCAACATGCTTTTCTGGGATGTCAACAATGGTATCGCACGCCGCTCATGGGCCCGCAACAAAGGTTCGATGGATGCCATCAAACGTGAGATGGAGCGTACTCCCGAACTGAAGGTGACGATACCTAACATAGTTGATGATGATATAATTAATCAGTTTTAACAAGATAGCAAATAACAATGATACATAAGATTAGTGCAGACCATCTCTCCGTTGAGCGCGTTGGGGAGATTGTTTATAACAACTATAAGATAGAACTTAGCGGCGACGCAAGGAAGCGCATCGAGCGTTGCCGCAAATATCTTGATGAGAAAATAGCAAGCAGCACAGAGCCGGTGTATGGCGTGACAACTGGCTTTGGATCTTTGTGCAGGGTGTCTATAAGCAAGGACCAACTGAAGACTTTGCAGATAAACCTCATCAAGAGCCATGCCTGCGGAACTGGCGAGCGCGTGCCTAATGAAATAGTGAAGATAATGCTTCTTCTGAAGGTGCAGTCGCTCAGTTATGGGTATTCTGGCTGCAAGCTCGACACCGTGCAGCGTCTTGTTGATTTCTTCAACAACGACATATACCCGGTTGTATATCGTCAGGGCTCGCTCGGCGCGTCCGGCGACCTTGTTCCGCTGGCTCACCTTTGTCTGCCACTCGTCGGACTTGGCGAGGTTGAATATGAGGGTAAAGTCATATCAGGCGAGGAGATGCTGCGCAAAAAAGGATGGGAGCCTATAGAACTGGCAAGCAAGGAAGGTCTCGCACTTCTTAATGGCACGCAGAACATGGCATCATTTGCCGTATGGGCATTGCTTCAGGCATACCGTCTGAGTGACTGGGCAGACCGGATAGCGTCAATGTCACTCGACGCTTACGACGGAAGAATTGAGCCGTTCACTGAGGCTGTTCACCTCGTGCGCCCTCACAAGGGACAGTTGGAAACGGCGGCACGGATGAAGGAGATGCTCGAAGGGTCGGAAATGATAAAGGCAAAGAAGACTCATGTGCAGGATCCGTATTCTTTCCGCTGCGCGCCGCAGGTTCACGGAGCGGTCAAGGACACAATAAGGTATGTCACATCAGTGATAGACACGGAGATAAACTCGGCAACCGACAATCCTACGGTATGTCCCGACGAAGACCTTATCATATCTGCGGGCAACTTCCACGGCGAGCCCATAGCCCTGCCAATGGATTTCCTGTCGGTAGCAATCAGCGAACTGGCAAACATATCGGAACGCCGTATCTACCGCCTGGTGTCAGGCACGCGCGGACTTCCTGATTTCCTCGTAGCCAACCCGGGACTCAACAGTGGCTTTATGATAACGCAATACACTGCCGCATCGTGCGTGTCGCTCAACAAGAGCCTTGCGACACCTTCGTCACTTGACAGCATACCGTCATGCCAGGATCAGGAGGATCATGTCAGCATGGGGGCAAACGCGGCAATCAAACTTTACAAGGTAATTCTCAACACAGAGCGTGTCCTTGCCATTGAGCTGTTCAACGCCGCACAGGCTCTCGACTTCCGCAAGCCTTTGAAGTCATCGCCTAAGATCATGGAGATATACAATGAGTACCGCAAGACCGTACCGTTCATAGACAACGACGTGCTTATGTACCCGTATATCCAGCGTTCAATAGAGTTCCTGCGCAAATGAGGCTGTTTGTAAAGAACATCGGAACGCTTGCAGGTCTCAATCCTAAAGGATTGATGAGGAGGAAAGGAGCCGAGATGTCGGAACTCCTTTCCATCCCAGACGCTTGGCTGTTTGTCACCGATGGGGTGTTCAAGGCATACGGCTCAATGAAGGAAGACCGTGACGCTGCGGCATCATTCGAGCGGCAGGCTGACACCGTTGTTGACGCTGAAGGTGGCTCCGTGCTTCCCTCTTTCTGTGACAGCCACACACACTTGGTGTTTGCAGGCAGCCGAGAGCAGGAGTTTGTGGATAAGATAAACGGACTAAGTTATGCCGAGATAGCACGGCGCGGAGGAGGAATACTTAACAGCGCAGACCGTCTTCACGAACTGTCGGAGGACGAACTGTTTGAGCAGTCCATGACCCGTGTGCGCGAGATAATAAGGAAAGGAACTGGTGCGGTTGAGATAAAGAGCGGTTACGGCCTCAGCACTGAGGACGAGCTAAAGATGCTCCGCGTGATACGCCGTATCAAGGAAGCCACTCCACTAAAGGTTATGAGCACTTTCCTCGGCGCACATGCTGTTGCAAGGGGTATGTCGCAGGCAGACTATGTGAACCTTGTCATAGACGAGATGATGCCTGCCGTGGCTGCCGAAGGCTTGGCGGACTTCGTCGATGTGTTCTGTGATGAGGGCTTCTTCACGTTCGAGGAGACATCGCGGATATTGGAGGCCGGCAGCCGTTATGGTATGCGTGGCAAGATTCACGGTGAGGAACTCGCGCCGTCAGGAGGTGTTGAGGTTGCCGTCAAGCATTCGGCTCTTTCCGTTGACCATCTCGAAAGCATGACTGACGAGGACATTGAGATGTTGCGCGGCACGGAAACCATGCCGACGGCATTGCCCGGAACGTCTTTCTTCCTCAACATGCCGTTTGCACCGGGTCGCAAGATGATTGGTGCCGGACTGTCTGTTGCCATTGCAAGCGACTACAATCCCGGTTCAACACCGTCTGGCGACATGAAATTCGCCGTGTCACTCGCATGTATCAAGATGCGCCTTCAGCCAGAGGAGGCCATCAATGCCGCGACAATAAACAGTGCGGCGGCAATGGGACTTAGTGACCGCTATGGGTCAATCGCCCCTGGCATGGCAGCCAATTTTTTCATCACGCAGCCGATCCCGTCACTTGCATTCATACCTTATGCATACACGACACCTGTCATTAGCCGGGTATTCTTGCAGGGCGTGGAAGTCTGCTGAGTTTGGAAACCAATCTGTATAGCCTGCTTTACAGGGCGATGCCTTTAAGCAGTGAGATGAAATTGCGGCGGTATGCCTCAACCATCGCGTTGAACAGTTCTTCAGATGCGCATGCCGAGCGCATCATATCCGGTGTTATGGTCTCTGGTATGCCAGGCACTTCAATGCCGTTTATTGCAGCAATCCTCGGGTATGCAGCGTGATGGAACGCGTCTGCAATCTCTTCATAATGCTCAAGCATCACTCGCTTGAGCATTTTTGGCTCTATCATTTCCGGTGTCTTGCCAGTTTCCTTTGCCGTTATGCCCCATGTAAATTCATGGAAAAACTCGTTCACAACATTTGTTATTTCTTCTTCCCTGTTCATCTTACCATTCTGTTTCCTGTCCATTGATTGTCTCACGCTGTTTATGTTACGCATCAGTCCCTCGTATTTCGCTCTTTTCACGGCACTCCCCTTGAAAAGTCTTCGGTAGTCTTCCTCACTGAGTGCCTGCCATTGCTCGCGCGTCATCTCCATCAGCTCTTCCTTGGGTTGCAGCAAAGGTTCCTCGGTTGGACTGGCATACTTGTTCCACGGACACGCTTGCTGGCAGCGGTCGCATCCATAAATGGTGTCGCCCATTGCGGCTGCCATGTCATCGGGGATGTCCCCACGGTTCTCTATCGTCTGGTAAGAAAGGCATTTTGACGAGAGGAATGTGCTTTGCATACTGTTTCCGGCGTTTATTGCCAATGCCCCGGTTGGGCAGGCATCAATGCACCTGCGGCATTTCCCGCACCGTGTTTCCATAGGCGAGTCATATTCAAGTTCCACTGGCACAAACATTTCGCCGAGGAAGAACATGCTGCCGGCACGCGGGACAATGAGTTGGTGGTTGCGCCCGATCCAGCCAATCCCTGCCTTCACTGCCCAGTAACGTTCCAATACCGGTGCGCTGTCAGAGAAAACCCTTATCTCTTTCCCCTCCTCGTTGGCGCGTTCCCCAAATATATTCGACGCCAACTCCCGCAGTTTGCCCTTCACTATGTCGTGATAGTCCTGTCCCAGTGCATACGCGGCGATCTGGTATTCCCCTTTGGGCAATCGTTTTGCTGGGGCATAGTTCAGAGCGACAGACACGATGCTGCGCGTGCCTGGAACGAGAAGCCGTGGGTCGAGTCGTTTCTCCAAGTGGTTCTCCATATATGCCATAGTCGCATTTCCACCTATGCCGAGCCATGACGTGAACCTTTTTGCCTCGTCTTTATCCACCGCTTCTGCCCGTGATATGCCACACACGGAAAAGCCGAGACGCATGGCCTCGGCTTTTATCCTATTCGAAAGTCCGGAATTCATATCCTTGTTCCTTCAGCCATTTCAGTGCCTCGGGCAGTGCGTAGTGCAGTTTGCCTATACTTTTCAGCGAGTCGTGGAATGTTATTATCGACCCGTTGCGGGAATACCTTTTCACATTTTCGAGAACGTCCTCTGCCGTCACTTTTTTAGAGTAGTCGCGTGTAACAACGTCCCACATCACTATCCTGTAATACTTGCTCAGCCAATAGTAAGGGCTGTGGCGCATCCATCCGTGTGGTGGGCGGAACAAGTGTGCGTGTATGTACTCGTTTGCCTGATAGGTGTTTATGATGTACGTTGTCGTCCAGTGCTTGAAGCCACCGATATGGTTCATCGTGTGATTTCCTATCTGATGCCCCTCCTTCACAATCCTGTCATACAGTTCCGGGTATTTCCTGACATTGTCGCCCACCATGAAGAACGTCGCTTTAATACCAAACTGCTTCAACGTGTCGAGGATGAACGGTGTCGCCTCTGGTATGGGACCATCGTCGAATGTCAGATATACCGATTTCTCGTTAGGGTCCATTCTCCAAGTTGCATTGGGGTATAGCCACCGCAACCATTTGGCAGGTTGTTCTATAAACACGTTTGTATATTAACCGTTAATTTCCAATGTCAATATTTCGAACTTTGTAAGTTGGAAGTCATGAAGGAAGCATATTCCTTTTGACTTCCAACTTCCTGTCCTTTTCAAAGACGCAACTACATTCCCGACCTCTTTCGGAATTGATCCCCGAGCGTTATTGTGCGTTTCTGAAGATTCATCTTGTAACTATCGCCGAAGGCATCCGCAATCTCGATACACTTGTTCATTATGTACAGATTGTTCATGCATTCGTTGGACGACTGCGAGAAGCGGATGTCGTTCAGCGACAAGTACCACTTTACATATTGCTCGGCATTCCTGAAAGTCTCGTCAAGCCATGGCTTGGCCTTCTTTATGTTGCCGGCGATAATGTATGCCTTGGCATATTCAAACCCGCCGCTGCTGTAGTTGATGGGCACGTTGTAAGGAGGGATTTCCTTTGCGCCACGGTCGAGCACTTCCAGTGCCTTGGCAGTCTTTCCCTCCACGATGAGATTGAGGGCAAGTTCACCAAACAGCCTGCGGTGGGTGTAGCACATGCGCATCACCGTCCAGTCGATGTAAATGCCTTTCTTGCTTATACCTCCGAACTTGAACCTCTTCATAAGGTTGTCATAAACACGCTTCGTGTCGAAATTCCTCACGCCCTCCTTGTTCGTCTTGAACGGTGTCACGCGGTTTGCAAGTCCTTCGCTGACGAAGAACTCACCGAGGTTAAGGTAGTTTTCCGTACCTACTGTGGTCGCGATATACAATGGACGTGTCCAGTTGCACTGCATAAGCATCTCGAGAAGCATAATTTCAGACTTTGACAATCCACGTCGTCCTGCCAGCGAAATCACCATCTTGTCCGGTATGCTGTCCACCGGCATGAACATTCCGCTGCGTTTCACGGCTTCTTTGTCAACTTTCAAATACAGCGTGTCAGTGGGAATTATGTGCATGTCCGGGTCTGAGTTGTGCAGCCAGAACTTGAAGATGCTCGACACCTCGAACGGATCATCACCGAGTTGTTTGCGTGCCGCATCCGGGTCTTGCCTGTAGAACTCCATTATCTGTTCTTTCCCGCTCGGGTCTATCGGGACCCAGTCGTTCGTGCCGCTCTCATAGTTTATCCTTGCCCACTTGATGGGGACGGCTGGCGAGTCGTATGCCGGACGTTTCATCTGGTCGATATACCAGTCGGTTTGCAGGTAACTGAAGTTGCAAACGCGTGCGTCTGTCCTTATTCCCTCCGTCTCCTGGTCATACCACAGTGGGAACGTGTCGTTGTCTCCGTTTGTGCATATTATCGGGTAGTTGTTGTCTTGCAGTGACATGAGGTAGTTCTGTCCGAAGTCACGGCATACATATCTGTCTGAACGGTCGTGGTCGTCCCAGTTCTGACATGCCATGAGTACTGGCACTCCGAGCGATGCCAGTGCAATGGCTGCTGCCGGCGCGATGCCCTTCACCTTTATCCTTCCGAGCAGGTCGATTATCGCTGCCACGCCCATTCCGCACCATATTGCGAAGGCGTAGAACGATCCTGCGTAAGCATAGTCCCGCTCGCGAGGCTGCACGGGAGTCTGGTTGAGGTATATGACTATTGCAAGGCCAGTCATGAAGAATAGGAAGAACACCACCCAGAACTGGCGTATGCCTATCGGTTCAATCTCTTCCTTGGTCTTCCCGTCAACTGTCACTTTACGCTTGCGCTGGTAGAAAGCCTGCCAGAACAGGCCAATCAGACCGAGCAACAGCGGCAGACCGTAGTAAACGTTGTGACCCTTGTTTGCCTTCAGTTCGTCCGGCAGCATGTCCTGATCTCCAAGCCTTGCATTATCGATGAACTTTATGCCTGTTATCCAGTTGCCATATTCTGCCTCGCCGTTCCCAGGCATGTCGTTCTGCCGGCCAACGAAATTCCACATGAAGTATCGCCAATACATGAAGTTGCATTGGTACGATAGGAAGAACCACAAGTTCTCAGCCTGCGTGGGCATCTTTATGTTGTCACCGAATTGTCCTGCGACCGTCCTGCCATTTATGCCTCCCATCCAACTCTCGTATGACTCGGCGTGCCCTGCATCATACATTCGCGGGAACAGCATGTTCTGCTCGAACACATAGTTTATCTTGTGGTCGACTACGAAATAAGAGTCCTTCTCGTCTGCCGATGCTTTCTCTTTCCTTTGGTAGATTGGCGCGCCTACATTCTGCACGGGATATCCTTTGTCGTCGCGCTTCACCTCAGACGTGTATGCCTGCCCGTAGAGCAGCGGACGGTAGCCGTATTGGTCGCGGCTGAGGTATGAGCCCAGCGTGAAGATGTCTTCCGGCGAGTTCTGGTCCATTGGTGGATTGGCGGCCGAGCGTATCACTATCAGCGCGTATGAGCTGTATCCTATCATCAGCATCAGCATGCACAGCAGTGTGGTGTTCTTGAAGCGTGTCGTGACGACATTCTTCCCATTGCGCTTGTAGAATAGCACGAAGGCAAGACAGGCCAGGACAATCACTCCTATGAAGAAGGCTCCCCAGCCATATCCGTAGAACGGGATGCCGAGCATACCGACAGATGCGAGATAGGCAATGTTCTGGCGTTTGGTGCTTTTGTCTGAGAAAGTCTCCCATATCGCCCATATCACCACGCCGACAAGCAGCAGAAGGTAGACTATCGTACCCGAGTTGAACGGCATTTGCAGCGTGTTAACGAAGAACAGCTCGAACCAGCCGCCAACGGTGATAATTCCCGGCACGACACCATAGAGTATAGCCGCGACGATTACGAATGAAATTCCTAACGCGGCAAGCGAGCCTTTCAGGTTGGCATCGGGGAAACGGCGGTAGTAATATACCAAGACTATTGCCGGGACACACAGCAGGTTGAGGAGGTGGACACCCACCGACAGCCCTGTTATGTATGTAATGAGTACGAGCCAGCGGTCAGAATGTGGCTCGTCGGCATGGTCTTCCCATTTCAGTATTAGCCAGAACACAACTGCCGTGAGTGCAGAGGAGTAGGCATAGACCTCGCCCTCAACGGCGGAGAACCAGAACGTGTCGCTGAAAGTATATATCAGTGCTCCCACGATGCCGCTTGCCTCGATGCTTATCATCTGCGCTATGGTCATCTCGCCGATGTCCCGCACAAGCAGTTTCCTCACCAAGTGCGTTATGCTCCAGAACAGGAACAGGATGCACGTTGCCGACAGCAGCGCGCTCATAGTGTTCACCATGCGCGCCACCTGTGTCACGTCGCTTGTGAACTGTGAGAAAAGGTTTGCCGTAAGCATGAAGAACGGCGCTCCAGGCGGGTGTCCGACTTCAAGTTTATATCCGGTCGTGATAAACTCGGGACAGTCCCAGAAACTGGCTGTCGGCTCAATGGTCATGCAATAAGTGACTGCGGCGACGGCAAACACCAGCCACCCGGCCACGTTATCGACCAATCTAAATTTTTTCATTGACTCGTGATTGTTGTTATTTATCCGATTGATTTGCAAAGATACAACAAATAATATACAGTTAGGTGTTAACCTGTGCTGTTTTTTGTTTTTTTAAGTTATTGAGACCTCTGCAAAACCTTCATTTATAGAGAAATTTCCATTTAGTTGTGTTTAGA